>JAQZBA010000256.1 GCA_029239365.1 Herbinix sp.
TATATGCCTTATCAAACATATACAAGTACAGACGATGTTAGAAAGTGGCTTATGACCCAACAATCTGAAAACAAGACTAACAATTTCGGATTTGTTTATAAAGAAAATAATTTGTTGATTGGTAGTGGGGATATTGGTTATAACGCCGAAAAAGACTCATGGGATTTTGGCTACAATATTCGATATGATTATTGGAACATAGGATTAGCAACTGAAGCGTCCAAATGTATGATGAAATTTGCGTATGATAATTTTGGTGCAAGAGATTTCAGTGCTAATCATGCTGTTGATAACCCCTCATCGGGGAGAGTCATGGAGAAATGTGGATTAATTTTTCATCATTTTGGAGAATATAGCAAATTTGACGGCAGTGAAACTTTTAAGGCTAAATTCTACAATATACATTTAGACTAATTCCATGAGCATTCCAAAGTTGATTCGCTAAAGTTGGCCACTGAGAAACGTTTATAACACTTTAATCTATGACACGGAAAGGATAAGAAAATATGAGATATCAAGAGATTAAGCTTCAAGCAGACGGCCAGGAGGCAACCTTAACAACTTACCTTCTGAATAATACCCCGGAGATTGATGAGGATAGGACGCGACCCTTGGTCATTTTATGTCCGGGTGGTGCATACCGCTTTGTATCGGAACGTGAAGCCGAACCGATAGCAATACAACTGAATGCCAGAGGAATTCATGTAGCAATTCTTCGTTATTCGATCTATCCTGCCAAGTTCCCGACTGCATTAACACAATTGGCGAAGTCAGTTGCTTATGCCAGAGAACATGCGAAGGAATGGAATGTAACAAGCGATCGTATTATCGTCATGGGCTTCTCTGCGGGAGGTCATCTTGCAGCCAGCCTTGGAACCTTATGGCAGGAAACATTCCTGGAAGAGATTATGGGGACTTCGAAGGAGAATTATAAACCCAATGGTTTATTACTGAGCTATCCGGTCATCACCTCCGGTGAGTATGCTCACAGAGATTCCTTTGTAGCATTATTACAGGATCGTTATGACGAGCTTGTCGATCAGATGTCTCTGGAGAAGAGAGTGACTGAATTCACACCTCCCACATTCCTATGGCATACCTTCGAGGATACTGCAGTTCCGATTGAGAATGCTCTTTACTTTACCCAGGCTCTGAACGAAGTGAAGGTTCCTTTTGAACTTCATATCTATCCAAAAGGTTGGCATGGTCTTTCCCTTGCCAGCGAGGAGACCAGAAGCCGCTATGACAAAGGAGCATTACCTACGGAATGTCAGACCTGGATTACATTAGCAGGAACCTGGATTAACAACCTATAAACGATAGAAAACATAAGCAGGAATCCGAATTAACAACCTATAAAAATAGAATACAGACTTTGCAACTGTATTTAGAATCAGGAACACCTTATACGTTGATGTGTCACTCAAAGTATAAGGTGTTTTTCATGATGATTAATTAGATCAATCTTGATTATTCTTCTGGTTCTGTCTTTCTATTCACGGATTTTAAGGCAGTTGTAACCTCGGCAATATATAGATAATGATAATCTTCATTAGGATAGAAGGTGGATTGATATCGTTCTTCCAGTAAGCAATCCCCACTCATCTGTTGTACATAGAGTTTCTTGCAGATCAGAACATTATTCGCTTCGGAGAAATAGGGTGTATTATCATAACGGTCTAGGGTCAAACCACTCTTAGTTATCTTATCCTCGTTTCGTCCGGATACGGTTCCCAGATAATTAAGTGCTTTCCTATACTCTTTGTCAAGAAAACTTAGGGAGAAAGTATCTTCTCGATCAAGGAATTCCTTTGTATACCGCTGAGGTCGAACCACGATAAATGCAACATTTTTACCATACATAACACCAAGTCCACCCCAGGAGGCTGTCATTGTATTGACCTTATTTTCATCACCGGCAGTTATCAGCATCCATTCTTTACCAATCATCTGGAACGGATTTCTACGGATCATATCCGGTGAAAGCTCTTTAAAATTATTCATATGCTTCATCTCTCCTTATACACTTTATTCTGTTTCTTATGAAAATTATATTAATAAATTTGTTGATTTAGCTGTTTTACAGCAAGAAACCCTTATTTTGACATTTTCAGTCATCGCTATTAGTATTATACGACAAGACATACTTTGTTGCAACGGCACTTCGAAAATTTCACAAACATATTATGTCAGCATATATTAATTATAAAGCTTTGATAGACCAAAGGATGTTGTATATGACGATTCATGTAGTGCAGGAGGGAGATACGCTCACCTCCATTGCGGAACAGTATGGAGTAACAACTGAGCTGATAATAAATGAAAATGAACTACCGAATCCGGATAATCTGGTCATAGGGCAGAGTATGGGGATACGAGTGCCTGATGTAGTTCACACAGTTGCAGAGGGAGAAACGTTGTTCTCAATCGCGGAGCAATACGATACTACTCCTAATCGAATCCTACAGAATAATCCAAGGGTAGCGGTGGATGAGACCCTTTCCACAGGTGAAGAGCTGGTGATTACTTACGAAGGTGATGAAGTACTCGATACTCTTGTCATCAACGGTTATGCTTACCCCTTTATCGAAAGGGAAGTATTACGACGAACGCTCCCTTTTCTGACTTACCTATCCATCTTTACCTATGGCTTTACTCCGGCAGGGGAATTGATTCCGATCGAAGATGAGGAATTGATTGCGATTGCCAATGAGTTCGGTGTTGGTCCGATTATGATGCTTGCTCCAATGAATGCAGAGCAGGCTTTCGATAGTAGGATCGCCCACGATTTATTTGTGAATCCGACCGGTCAGACGAACTTAATCAATAATATTGTTGCCAATATGCAGGCAAAAGGATACGTAGGATTGGATATCGATTTTGAATTCGTATTGCCGGAGGATAAACAAAACTTCTTGAATTTTATTACTGCAGTGAATGAGAGACTGGATGCGGAAGGCTTAATAACCTTAGTTGCCCTAGCACCGAAGACTTCAGGAGAGATGACAGGCCTTCTCTATGAGGCTCATGACTATCCAACGATTGGGGCAGTAGCGGACCTGGTACTTCTGATGACATATGAGTGGGGGTATACTTACGGTCCGCCTATGGCAACAGCGCCTTTGAATAATGTACGAAGGGTTCTGGAATATGGAGTATCAGTCATCGATCCGAATAAGATTCTGATGGGCATTCCGAATTATGCCTATGATTGGCCGTTGCCCTTTGTAAGGAATGAAACCGCTGCAGAGTCCATCAGCAATCAAGAGGCAATTGAACGAGCTGTTCTGCATGGTGTAACCATCCAATTTGATGAACCTTCTCAAGCACCCTTCTATAACTATACTACAGCAGAAGGGATAGATCATGTAGTATGGTTTGATGATGTCAGGAGTATGAGAGCAAAATTTGCTTTAATACCGGAGTTGGGATTACGGGGTGCCGGAGTATGGCAGATCATGGATTTCTTCCCGGGACTTTGGTTAGTAGTAGCTTCACAGTTCGCAATTACCTAGACATTACAATCAGGACAATAGATATTAGACTTAATAACTTCACAGGTGGCACGATGGTATCCGGACTATCATGCTCCCTGTGTTTTTTTGTAATTACCATCATATTGTCTTAATTACCAAATTATGTTATATTATGATTGCAATTTGTTTATGATTTAAACTAAATTGAGAAAGGGAGGAATACAGGACATAATAGTTTAGTAAGCTACATTGTTCTGAACATGGGGATGAGAAAAATATGGAGTAAAGAATTAATCTTAATTGTATTGATTAGCATCATTGCATCTATGCTTGGTGGTTGTGACAGAGCCCAGGAACAGCAGAAGGAGGCCGCTCCGACACCGACAGTCATGCTAGAGGAAGCGACCCGGGTGCCTACTCAAGTACCGGAAGCAATCGAGGAGAAACCAGTCTATCCGATGCAATTAGGAACCGTTGAGATTCATCAGGAGCTAGTCTATTCAGAGGATTTTGAGAATTCACAGACAGATGTGTTGGGAAGAGGAGCCGCAAAGGTTATCCTTCAGAGTAATCAATTCTATGAGGGTACAAGCTCTCTAATCGTTACCGGAAGGACCGCTATCTGGAATGGAGCTACCATTGATTTGACTAAAACTCTTGTCGTTGGGGAGTCGTATCAGGTGGAAGCTTATGTAATGTACGAGAATGGTCCTGATACGATTCAGTTTGATTGTAAGGTGGAGAAGAACAGCAGTGAATACTTGAACTTTGCTTCAAATATAGCAAAGCTTGGGGAATGGACCTTACTAACGGGTAGCATTATCATTCCAGAGGGAACGACATCCGCTTCTGTTTATTTTGAAACAACAATTGGTGGCAATGGTATTGACTTTATTGATTTCTATGTAGATGAAATTAAGATTACCAAGGAAGATGTTACAGCAAGTCGTGGTGAGCTGCCTTCCTTGAAGAGAGTATATGAAGATAGATATAGCATCGGTGTCGCAGCGACCGTTAATGAGATAACGGAGCCAAGAAAGCAATTGATCAGCGAACAATTTAATAGTCTTACTCCCGGTAATGAGCTGAAACCGGATAGTCTGCTAGATTACGCAGCCTGTACCTCAGATGCGAAGTTCAATGATAATCCTCAAGTAAACTTTAGCAGGGTAGATCCGCTGTTCCAATTCTGCAAGGAAAATCAAATTGCGATGAGAGGCCATGTACTGGTATGGCATAGCCAGACACCGAGATGGTTCTTCGCGGAAGGTTACTCCATGGAAGCGCAGGCTCCGCTGGTATCGAAGGACTTGATGCAAAAGCGATTGGAGAATTATATTAAGAATGTACTGGAGTATACGCAGAACAATTATCCGGGTATGATTTATGCCTGGGATGTGGTGAATGAAGCAATCAATCCAAGTGATGGTGAAGAGGGTGGTTACCGCTCGAAGGACAGCTTATGGTATCAGGTAATGGGGCCTGAATTCGTAGAGAAGGCTTTTGAATATGCTCGTAAATATGCTGCACCTGAGATTAAATTATTCTATAATGATTATAATACAGAGGATTCTGCAAGGATGCTGGCAATCTGTGATCTGGTAGAGGGACTGAAGGCAAAAGGATTAATTGATGGAATTGGATTACAAACTCATATATCGTCAGATCATCCTTCCTTAATTGATATTGAGAGTTCGATGCGTGAATACGGTGAATTCGGGTTAGAGATCCAGATCACAGAGCTCGATATGGGTATGGTAGATAATACAGAGGAAGCATATATGCATCAAGCGACAAGGTATAAGAGACTCTTTACCCTCTTCAAGCATCTGGACGATACCGGGGCCGCTAATATCACTAATATTACTTTTTGGGGTCTATCCGATGATATATCCTGGTTAAGTAAGCCAGGGGTACCAAGCTATCCGCTTCTATTTGATCAATATCTAATTCAAAAGCCAGCCTTTTGGGCTGTAATATTGAGCGAGGATATACCTCTCTATTAACTGAATATCAGTTACTGTTCACATTCCAGTCAAAGTCTATGCTATGAGTTCGATCAATGTTTCCGAAACGGAGACGCTTTCGCTTAGTTGCATTACGTAGCGGTACATTAGGTTCCAAAGGACAGAACCTAAGTACCGACGAATGCATATACACCGATTTGAAAATCATTGATCTAACTAATTCTTCTACATTTCTGGCTGGAGTGTGAACAGTAACGATTATCACGAATCATCGGACCAAACTTAT
>JAQZBA010000257.1 GCA_029239365.1 Herbinix sp.
CTCCTGATATAATCTTGCGATATCTCCTTTAGTTAGTTCCTGATAAGTTCTAATTATAAAGTAACTTTACCTTATAAGCATAGCAGAAAATCGTTAGGAAGACTTTATATATTTTTTCTAATACTGATACTATATTGACATTTTAATATCCTATGCTATACTCGGTTCAGATAAACAGATTTCGATTCTAGGTACTATTTACTGAAGAGTGAATAAAAGGAGATTCTAAGATGGATAAAACGATTTTTACGAATTCAGAGTATAAAGAAAATATTACTCATGCGATTGCCAACAGACCCTATTCGCTTCACCGAACCGATGTCTCTGAAGACAGAGATCTTGTATTATATCAGCATTGGCATGATGAAATCGAGATCTTTTACCTAGAAAAAGGCGAGGTTGAATTTTTCATTGAAGAAAAGTGCATTCCTATCAAAGAAGGTGAGGCCATTCTTATACCGCCCAACCTTCTACACATGGCATGGAACACCACACATAAGAGTTGTTGCTTTTACGCCTTTTTATTTAGTCCCGTTCTGTTTAACGAATCCTATACCAATTCTTATTATAATCGATTTATACAACCTCTCAAACATAACGGCCGTCTCTATATCCATCAATTTACACAGGACCTCAGTTGGCATAATGAATTACTTCAATTATTGAAGCAAATTCTTCGTTATTATAATCGTCAAGATATTGACACCTGGGAATTAGATCTTCATGGCTTATTATATCAGCTGTGGAACTTGTACTATAATAACTATATGCTATCCATTGACTTATCTACAACTTATCAAAAACTCTATCACAAACTGGAATTATCGATTAATTACATTCATGAGAATTATGTCACTGACTTAACCTTAGAGCAGCTTGCAAATCAGTCAGGGTTATGCGAAGGAACCTTTTGCCGTTACTTCAAAAAATTGACCGGCGAATCCCCCTTTACCTATATTAGTCGCTTCCGGATCAGAAAGAGCTGCGAGTTCCTGTTGAATACGGATATGAAAATCACTCAAATTGCCAGCCAGTGCGGCTTCTATAATATTAGCTATTATAACCGTACCTTTATGCAATATATGAAATGTAAGCCCTCTGAATACCGTAAACAGTTATACAGATAAACCCTCGGTAGGTTTTCACAAACACATACAGAGGGCTATAGTTTTGATTATGTCGTGTGCTTTCTGTGAAGCATTCAAAATATCATTCGTTCTACAAAAAAGTATATTCTTGTAATTTCTCCCCAAGCATTTGAAACGCTGCCTCAAGCTTTTCCTTAGGGATATGTTCATACCGATCTCCAATCCAAACTTCACAACAACACTTACCATTCTTATCAATCAAGTTTCCGGTTATACCTACACCAGTGGCTTCGTAGACCTCGACCAAAATTGGCTCTATAATCTCTCTGGGTTCACCAAAATAAATGTGGAACATGTTCGAAACCGGTTGTGAGGGTTCTGTGTTAACCAAGGGGCAATTATTAATCTGCGCTGCTAATTCCTTCGCACCTTCATAATAGGTTGTCATTTTATTAATTCGTTGATTGAAATAGTAATTCGCACTCACGATATAGGGATACAAGCTAATTAAGTCCCCTCCATACCGTCTTTTCCATATTTTAGACTTTTCTGTAAATAAATTATCACCTGCAAGAATGGCACCTGCTATTCCACCGATTCCCTTGTAGAAAGACACATAAACACTATCAAATAGTGCACAGATTTCAGAAGCAGACTTTTGATAATAGGGTAAAGCCTCAAATAATCTTGCCCCATCAAGATGCAATTTGATTCCTTTCTCTAAACAGTACTTAGAAATGAGTTCAAGCGTATGGAAATCAGGTGACTTTCCACCCAATTCTCTTTGTGGTAATTCAAGTAATAGACATGCAACGTCCCCCTTAATCCCACAAACATCTTCTAATTGGATGATGCGATTTTCATCCGCTAATAATAATGTTTCTATCTTATGTAATTCTTTCAATCCATCTTGTTCGTGGATTTCCAGGTGGCATAACGGATGATAGGCCACTTTGTTAATTCCACGCTCATCACACCATATGCGTAGCGCAATTTGCTGTGCCATCGTGCCACTTGGAAAGAACACCGCTGTTTCTTTGCCTAGATAATCTGCTATCTTTTCTTGAAATTCTTCAATAACTTGGCCCTTCCCATACCTATCGCTTACTATATTACCATCCATATCTTTTAGGGAATCCATTAATATCTGAAGATTACTTTTCCCATGACCTATAACCGGATATGCAACTTGTCTAAATGCTTCTTGCAATGAGTTTTGATCCTTCATCCAATCGCCTCCTTAACTTATTGTTTTTATATTATCATGAAACGAGTGTTTATAAAACCGATAACTCATTAAAAAATTAATATTGTTATTGACATGGCAAAACCTATCATGTATAATCATAGACAAATACAGTCTGTATTATCTTTATGAAGGAGATACTATGAAGTATACGAAAGCAACGAATTACGCTTTGCATATAATGGCCTATCTCGTTAAGCAAGAAGGCAAAGATAATTTAAGTCTTCAGCCGTTAGCTAGTCACATGAATATTTCGCCAACCTACCTGTCTAAGATACTTACTCAATTAGTCAAGGCTGATCTTATTCAATCTACGCCTGGAGTAAATGGAGGATATAATCTTAGAAAGCCTAAGAACGAAATAAGCTTTTATGATGTCATTCAAGCCATTGAAGGCAGCGGAGCACTTTTCACTTGTGAAATGGACGAGAATCGCGCTTGCCACATAGAAAAGATTATGAGAGATGCGGAAGAGAAAATGGTGAACCACCTTAAAGAAAAACTTATTTATGACATAGTATAAAAAATGAGCAAGAACGATAGAAATTTTCGAACTTTCTATTGTTATGAAATAGAAGCAGTTGCAGCTGCTCATTTTTTCATCTTAATTATAGATAATTACAGTCTGTAATGTACATTAAAGGAGGTCAATTTATGAATCATTTGCATCACAACCAATCGGATCAGAATTTTATTAAAAAAATTGCTTTTCTGGATAGTAAGCAACGGGAGCAGCTAATTCCACCCGAAGCACTTATTAGCCAAATGCCCATTCAAAAAAATCATACTTTACTCGATGTCGGCGCCGGTTCAGGTTTCTTTACAATTCCTATGGCAGAAAGCACATCGAACAAAGTGTATGCTATGGATCCTGATAGACGTATGCTAGGCGTCATTGAAAATAAGGCGAAAGAAAAAGGACTAACTAATATTGAGCTGCTTCCGAATTATATTGAAAACGTAAGTATTCAATATAGCAGTATTGATTTTGTTATGGCATCCTTAATACTTCACGAAGTGAGTTCGCTGCAAAAAGCACTCACAACTATATATGAAGTGCTGAAAGCAGGAGGACACATATTATGTCTGGAGTATGAAAAAGATGACAAGGTAATAGAAGGTCCACCGATGTCCATACGTATTGGCTCAGAGGAACTCATAAAAGAATTGTCATTAAGTGGCTTTGAGATTTTGAAAAAGAATGATATTAACGATGCCATATATACTGTTTTGGCAATGAAAAGGTGAAAAGAGTGGAAGAAAAACTCTTTCAAGTCGTGTTTGTGCCGTCGTTGGCGGCGGAATGGAGGTAAATATGGATAATAATCAAGATTCACTTATTTCAATGCCCGTCAGTAAACTTTTACTCAAGTTTTCACTTCCCGCTATTGGCGGAATGATAATAAACTCCTTATATAATTTGGTAGATAGAATCTTTGTCGGCCGGATTGGTGGTCTAGCCATGACGGGTATTGGATTAAGCCTGCCTTTTATGATGCTGCTATCCGCCGTAAGTTCCTTAATTGGAATAGGCGCCTCAGCACTTATTTCAATAAAGCTGGGAGAAAATAATAAGGAAGAAGCAAAAGGGTTACTTGGTAATGCCATAACGCTGCTCGCTGGATTAATGCTTTTCATGACTATCTTAGGACTTATTTTTAAGGAACCTATACTCACCGCATTTGGTGCCAGTGAAGCAACTATGCCTTATGCAGTGGATTATATGACCATCATACTATATGGTGCTATGTTTCAAGGCATAGGAACCGGACTAATCAATGTGATAAGAGCTGCAGGACATCCGGTCAAATCATTGATGATTGTACTTGTTGGCACAATTGTTAATATTATTTTGGATCCCCTTCTCATTTTCACTCTTGACATGGGCATTGCTGGTGCAGCTTGGGCAACAATAATTGCACAACTCGTAACATCCATAATGGTTATACAACACCTCCTAAGTACAAAGAGTAATATAAGAATAGAGCTAAATAAATTGAAACTACATTTAGAAACGATCAGGTCAATATTAAGCATTGGATTTGCAGCGTTTGCAATGCAGTTATCATCTGTAGTCGTCAGCATCATTCTCAACAACTCACTCAAAAAATATGGTGGTGACGTTGCTATAGGAGCAATGACGATCATCAACTCGGTGATGGTTCTATTCCTTATGTCGGCTATGGGAGTTACACAAGGTTCTGCACCAATCATAGGCTTTAATTTTGGTGCGAAACGCTTTGATAGGGTTAGACAGGTATTAAAACTCGAGCTACTTGCTGTCTTATCTATCTGCACAATAACATTTATACTGGTTCAAGCTTTTCCTGTACTGCTTTCCAGTATCTTTACCAGTGAACCGGATCTTATTTCAAAAGCAAGTACCGGTATGCGATTATTTTTATTAATGCTTCCTCTTATTAGTACTCAGATAGTTGGAGCAAGCTACTTCCAAGCGATTGGAAAAGCAAAGAAGGCAGCCTTTTTAGGACTGCTTAGACAGGTCTTTTTATTAATACCTCTTCTGCTCATTTTACCTAATTTTTTAGGGTTGAATGGAGTATGGGGTGCTGGTGCACTGTCTGACCTTATCTCAAGTCTCTTTGCCATCGTCTCTTTAAAATCGGCCTTTCATCAGCTAGATAAGCTCTCTGCAGTAACTGAATTAACTTATCATTAATATATTTATTATAAAGACGTTTTCTATAGGTGTCATATGCAGCATAGAATTACGAAGCCAACTAAATTATTAAATCGATCCGGTGAACTGATTCAGAAAGGATATGCAACATCCCCTATCCTGGAATACCAGCGAAAAGATGTCGCACTAAAATCAAGACTAAAAGAATGGGACTACTATCTGATTAATAATGGAAATCATGTAGTAGCTTTAACGATTGGTAAAAGTACATCATTAGTCCTAGTCAGTGTATCCCTGATTGACCTGGTTAATCTGAAAGAAACCTCAAAGAGTACAGTTATATTTGTGTCTGAGAAAAAGTTCTCAATGCCAGAATCCTCTGATACCGGGGATCTTAATTATCATAATGCAAACACCCATATCTCCTTTGTGCACCGTAACGGAAAGAGGGAGCTTATTCTACACATGAATGGCTTCCTAAACAGTGAGGATCTGGATGTTAATATTATACTCGCTCAGGAACCTAAGGACTCCATGGTGATAGCAACTCCGTTTTATGAGGGAGATAAATTGTTTTATTATAACCGTAAAATCATAGGTATGAGTGCATCGGGGAAAGCGCGATTAGGGAATCGGACCTTTGCCTTCCATCCGTGTAATTCCTTCGGTCTTCTGGATTGGGGACGAGGTGTATGGCCATATCATACCACTTGGTATTGGAGTGCTGCTCAAGGTATGATTGATAATAA
>JAQZBA010000258.1 GCA_029239365.1 Herbinix sp.
CATGGATAATATATTTAATGCTTTAGGTGATAAATCACGTAGATACCTGCTGGACTTATTGTATGAGCGAAATGGACAATCTCTCACAGAGCTTAGCTCGAGATTAGACATGTCCAGACAGGCTGTAACAAAACATTTAAGGATCTTGGAAGCTGCAAATTTAGTAATTCCAGTGTGGAAGGGAAAAGAGAAGCTACATTATCTTAATCCCGTCCCATTAAGACTTATTTATACTCGTTGGATAAGTAAGTTTGACGAAAATCGATTACAATATTTATATGAATTGAAAAGTGATTTAGAAAATTCTAATCAGGAGGTAAAAATGAAAGGTTTTATTTATCAAATTGTGATAGCGGCAAGTGCTGAGAAGGTATGGGAGTCATTGACTAAGCCGGAGTTTACACAAAAGTTCTGGTTTGGACGTAGTATAAATTCTGACTGGAGCGTCGGCTCCACCGTATCGATTATTACACCGGAAGGAAACGAAGAAGTGCAGGGACAAGTTCTTGAATTTCAACCTTTTACACGACTTTCTTATACCTGGAAGACACCGGATATAACGGCAGAAGAAGCAACCACCGTTGTTTTTGAACTACAGGAGATGGGTCCTATGACTAAGTTGACCATCTTACACGATATGGATGCAGAGGATGCAAAATTCCAGCAAGCAGCTGCAGGCTGGACCTTTATTCTCTGTGGCTTAAAGACCTTCTTAGAGACCGGAGCGCCAATGCCTCCGATGCCTTGGAAGAAATAAAGAATGGCAAGAAAAAAGAATCTATTTTAACAGCATTTTTAAGATTGCTATTAAAATAGATTCTTTTTTGTTTGCTCCGGCATCACTCGCCTGTTTAGGAGGGTTCCGTCTTCGACTCACTTCATCACTGGTAGATGTATGGGGGATTTATAACATCTTCATTATCTTGAGTGTATCTTCTCTGGAAAGATCGATATATGCATCACCTATTCTGACAATCGGCTGAGTGAAGCTCTGATACGGAATGTAAACTATATCTCCAATCTTCCCATTACTTAAAAATACTTTACTACCGATCAAGTAGTTTGCCATATTTTTCATAAATACATTCATAATTCTAATATCGTATAAGCATGCCCCTTCTATCTGGAACGTCTTAAATACCTCGAAGGGTGTATTTCTATTTTTATATACCCGCTCAGAGGTCATTGCATCAAAGACATCTGCGATCGCTACGATTTTCGAGAATATATTAATGTTATCCGAGGTATACCGAAAAGGATAACCTGACCCATCCAGTCTCTCATGGTGCATAAGTATGGCTTCCTTAATATCATTGTGGATGTAATCGAAGTCCTTAACGATTTCATAGCCATGAAGCGTATGCTTTTTCACAATCTCATATTCCGTCGGTGTCAGGCTGTCTGCCTTGTTGAGTATAGAATCAGAGATCTTAATCTTTCCGATATCATGAAGAAGTCCGGACAATAATGCTTTCTTTATCTCTTCATTAGGTAGCTTTAGCCATTTTGCTATCAGCATTGCATAGAACGATACATTAATACTATGATAATAGGTATATTCATCCTTATTTCGAATTTCGGACATACAGTTAACAATATTACTGTCTTTCCGGAAGCTTTGATAAAGCTCCTCAGCAACTGCAGACAATCTTGAGCATTCGACTTCCTTGCCTGCCACCATATCTTGAAATATATCTTTAGTATGCATAGCTAATTTCTTATATGTTAATTGGAGTTCGGATCGCTCAGAATGATGTTCATCCTCCATGCTCCCGTAAATACGTACTGAATCAATACCCATATCCATCAAACGTTCCAATATATATGTGTTAAGTACGGCATCCTTTGCCACAATCAAATTTGTTCCGTTTGCACTATATACATCATCAGCCAGAATATCACCTTCATTGCATTTCAAAACACCTATCTTTACTAAGTACATTTGATCTCCCTAATGAGCACCCTTCTTACTTGTGAGCGCTGTTCTCTGCCTTTGTAATGTGCTTATATTGTATTATCTTACTGTCTGTTGTCCGCCTTCTTATCCCTTGGTATTCTCGTCGAATAGGTTTAAACCTCTCTCTTCGCCTGGCATTTTACATCTCCTTCCGTTCTATACGTTTCTTTTCATTATTATCTTATAATCATTATGAAGACAGAAGACATAGAAATCCTTCAGACGTCATAAAATCCTAATTAATCTGATATTATTTGCATTTTTTTAAATATATTTTCTAATACGATCTTTTTCGCTATTATGGGCGTGTTATAATCGATGTAACATTATTATTATTATGTTACATTATTTATAAGAACAAGTTCTTTGCGCGTGAAAATCAAGTTAATTTCTTGGAGAATGCTGAAATATTAAAAGAATTTACGTACTCGGATCAATGTAACAAGCGAAAGAAGGAAGAACTAATATGACAGTTGAACCAATAAGAGACAAGGGTAAAATTGATGAGATGTATCTGCATTTAGTAAAAAAGGATCAAAAATATGGTCTGTTATTCAAATTTGGGTTGAATACCGGATTAAGAATCAGCGATATTCTACCAGTTAAGCTAAAGGATGTACAAACGGAAGATGGAAGGTTTCGAGAATATTTTACGCTTAATGAAAAAAAGACCGGAAAAGAAAAGAAAATTAAAATAAATGCTTCCTTATGCAATGAAATAATTAATTATACGAAAGAGTGGCATCTGACACCGGATAGTTACCTGTTTAGTAGCCGAAAAGGCCAATATCTAGGTCGTATACAAGCATATCGAGTTCTTAAGTCCGCTGCTGAAGTGATTGGTTTAGAGAACTTCGGCACTCATAGCCTTAGAAAAACCTGGGGTTATTGGACCTACAAGCTCTCAAACTATAATGTGGCATTGATTATGGACACCTTCAACCATAGTTCTCCTAGTATCACACTACGATATATCGGTATCAATCAAGATCAGAAGGATGAGCTATACTCCCTAGTTCAATTCTAAGTATAGTAATAAATGACGAAATTGAGCATCGGGCTTAAAATAGAATTTTATGTAATTTTAATGTAATTTATTGTGAAAAAACGCAAAATATTGTTGCCAAAAGTACCCATATAAATTATAATGGTATACAACATAATAATAATATTATTACATAGAGAGCCTAGTTAAGTACATAGATAAATATTGGAAAATCGCATAACCATATGGTTTTTTCCTAGATTTTTCTAAATATTATGCAATTCTTGTATTTTAATCGTAATAATGAAGGTCAATCATATATCAAAAAAGCTTGGGTTTCCCCATTTTGAAGGGTACCCAAGCTTTTTCTTCATTCTGTGTCATAACACCATCTCTATTTACCTTCGATTAAGCTCCGAAGTTCATCGGCATACCATACAATCACTTCCTGTAGGCGATACAACTCGGATTCCTTGCTGATGCTTCTCCAGATGATTTTATACTGATAGAACCAATGTTCCAGACGACAAGCAAGCTCGTCAGGACGATCGACAACCTTATTTAACGTACCATATTTTAATTGCTGCAAGGTTGCACCAATGCTGTTAAATATTTGTGTTGCTTCTGCTGCCAGAATATAAGGCTTAATCAGGCTCCTCTTGTCAGCCTGAAGGTAGCGGATCGTATCATAAAGCTCTTTCATAATCACTGTAAGTTGATCATTTGCCGCCATTATTCCGGTAAAGTCCAAGGACATCAGATAATCCTGCTTCTCTTGTAAGGTCTTTTTCTTTGCATCCATTTCTTTCAAACGAACGATGTGATACCATTCGAATACCCGCTCCCGGGAAATAGAGGATATCAGCTTCACTAACTGTCCGCTGCTGTCGCCGAATTCAAGATGTGTGATCTGTGTGTTGATATCTTCAAAGGAAGGTATCTCCTGATTCCAGGAAAATGCCGCACCATAGATCAATCCGATCGCTGCAAATTCAGGATGATTGATATGTCCGAAATCGCCCCAATCCGTATTTAGAACACCCAATGCTTGATACTTATGGGCAAAGCCACACATTTTCGATATATTATGATAGGAGGACTCCACCAGATTGATGAATTGATTCCAGCCGCCGACTCCGGGACAGAGATACTGCGTCGCCCCGGCCTGATGTAGCTTCTGGGTTGCTTCCTCGGTTACCCCTTCATGATAGGCCCAGTTCAGACAAATTGTGTTCGGTGGCAGCTTCCCGATCGCCTCCGGGAAACCACAGACAATATCCCCCCAGAACATCGGTCTTTTCCCTTTCGCAACCAGGTATTCACAGAGTTCTTTCACATAATCGATATAGATCTCATCCACACCCTTTTGCTCTGCCAGCTCTTTCGTCCTGCCCTTACCAAGGTCAAAAGTCTCATCAGCACAGAGGTTGAACTGCTCGGATCGAAACAGTGGAAGATATTCGTCTATAAGCTTCTTAATCAAGGTAATACTTTGCTGATTGGAGGCATCAATGGTATGATGCTGCATCCGGTCTTCAAAGGAAAAAGGTTGAAGCTGTGAATCCGGTAATTCACAAAGTCCTGCATAGGTCTTCGTGCTAAGAAGCTTATGAAGGTGCCCAAAGGTAGCAATCGAGGGCACCAGCTCAATCTGCAGGCTGTCGCAATATTCGTCAAGCTCCAATATCTCTTCTGCCGTAAGCGGTGTATCATCTCGCCATACCTCGCTTAGCTCACGAAATAAGAAGCTATGCTCTACATATAACTGCAATTGATTGATTTTATAATAGCTTAGCTTGTCAGCAAACTTTTTCAGATAATCCAGCGTAGGAACTCGGCCTCTGGTCACATCCAGATAGTAGCCACGGTTTTCTATATCGGGATAATCACGAACCTCTAGACACTTAATGCAGGCACCTTCCTGGGATACGATCTGACGAAGAGTTTGCACTCCGTGCAGAAGGGCCTTTTCCGAGCCTCCCTGCAGCAGGATACCCGCTGCGTTAACTGATAGAAGATATTCTTCCGGCCTTAACGAAGATAGCGTCATCAGATAGATACTTCCCGCCTCCCTCTCACCCTTTGTAACGGCCAAGGAAAAGCCAAGCAGTTTCTCCAGCTCCTTCTGCAAAAGCTTCGCGTGTGAGAATGCCTTACTGCTACACTCCGATGAGAGGATAATGTGGCTATGATACGATAATAAAAATTGTCCTTCCTTAGATAGAAGAGTCTGTGGTTTTGGTATAATATACATAATCGAACCTCTCTTATGTTTTATATTTTCTGCTTCTCTTAGTTTCCTATTATAAACGATTTTTGCTTTTAGTACCATATCATATCAAATAAACAGAAGTCTCCCAAAGATCAACCCCTTGGTCGCTAATGAACAGCCGGAACTCTCCGGGTTCTACGACAAATTTCATGTCCCTGTTCCAAACACAAAGCTGGTGGGTGTGTAGCGTAAATTCGCAAACCTCTTCCATTCCCTTACCTATCCATAGCTTCTTAAAGTCCTTCAGCTCTCTTACCCGTCTTACCACACTGGCAGCCACATCCCTGATATATAGCTGAGGAACGGCAAAAGCATCCATCTTACCGGTGTTCTTTATCGTAAATCGCAGTGTTATTCCTCCTTCTAGCTCCTCTGCAGTAAATTCGTTGCTCTGAAGATAAAAGTCACGATAAGCAAAGGTGGTATAGCAGAGTCCACTGCCAAAGGGATGAAGCGGGCTTTTTGCGATGTCGTAATAATTCAT
>JAQZBA010000259.1 GCA_029239365.1 Herbinix sp.
GTCTTGCTAAAGTGACGGCTTCCGAAGAAGCCTCGGTAGCTGGACAAGGGGCTCGGATGAGGCGCTTCGAGTATTAAATGCTTTGGGTTATTTAGCATCGAGCGCTTCTGCTGCGCCGGTCGTCCCCACAATAAGAATACAATTGGTCTGTCCTGGGCATTCACTGCTTGGATCACTGCATCCGTAAAACGCTCCCATCCCATTCCTTGATGTGAGTTCGCTTGATGTGCTCTCACTGTAAGCACTGTATTCAACAATAATACACCTTGTCTTGCCCACTTCTCCAGATATCCGTTGTTCGGTATGTAACAACCCAGGTCCGACTGAAGTTCTTTATATATATTCACTAGAGATGGAGGAATATCAACCTCCGGCTTAACAGAAAAACATAAACCATGCGCTTGCCCCTCATTGTGATAAGGATCCTGTCCAAGGATCACTACCTTTACTTTGCTAAGCGGTGTAAAATGAAACGCATTAAACAGATTCTCTGCATTCGGATAGATAATCTGACTGTTGTATTCTGATTTTATAAACTTATATAATTCAGTATAATAGGGCTGCTGAAATTCGCCACCGATTGATTCTAGCCAATCATTAGTAATAACACTCATATTTCACCTCATTTCTGCGCATATACATAGCGCATTCTATCCTTGATAGAATTTCAAAGTATGTTTCCAATGAAATTCATTATGAATAGATCAAGTATTAACAAAAGCCTGCCAGGCAGGCTTTTTATGATCTATTATTATAATCTTACGCTAACACCTTTATCGTTCAGATAATGCTTCAGATTCCTAATCTCCATTTCTTTATAATGGAATAAAGTTGCGGCTAACACTGCATCTGCTTTACCCTTAGTCAAAGCCTCATGAAAATGTTCCATCGTTCCAGCTCCACCGGAGGCTATCACCGGAACCGGTACATTCTCTGCGATTGTTCTAGTCAGTTCCAGATCATAACCGTCCTTCGTACCATCACAGTCCATGCTGGTCAGCAGAATCTCACCCACACCCAACCGGCAGGCTTTCATCGCCCATTCAACAGCATCAATTCCCATATCGATTCTTCCGCCATTCTTATAGATATTCCAGCCGGAACCATCGGCACGGCGCTTAGCATCAATAGCTAGCACGACACACTGGCTTCCGAATTTATCAGCGGCCTCGCTAATCAGATTAGGATTCAGTATTGCCGCTGTATTAACGGCAATCTTATCGGCACCTTCTCTAAGAATCATCTTAAAATCTTCTACACTACGGATACCACCGCCGACGGTAAAGGGTATGAATACTGTCTCCGCCACTCTACGGACCATATCTATCTTAATTGTTCTCGCATCAGAGGAAGCAGTAATATCAAGAAAAACTAATTCATCAGCCCCTGCCTTGTCATAAGCAGAACCAACCTCAACCGGATCTCCTGCATCACGCAGATTCACAAAATTAATTCCCTTTACAACGCGTCCATTATGCACATCCAAACACGGAATAATTCGTTTCGTCAGCATAGTCTCTCTCCCATCAACATGATTTCTCACAACCGTTTATCAATCAAGAATTAAGGTCCAGATGCCATATGTCGAGACAAAAGTAAAATGATGAATATAGGGATGTACCTATATTATCTCATTTTATTAATCCGCATTTTGGCACTTGAACCTATAAATGTGCAAAATTCTTCAGAATCTGAAGACCCAGCTCCCCACTTTTCTCCGGATGAAATTGACATCCATATACATTGTCTCTCTCAACAGATGCATCAATTAAAGTACTATAATGTGTTGTTGCTACAACATCCTTAGAATTGCAGGCTTTCAGATAATAGGAATGGACAAAGTATACAAATGCCTGTTGTTCAATACCCCGGTATAGTCTTGCCCCTTCCTGAATAGTAAGCGAATTCCACCCCATGTGAGGTATCTTTAAGCCTTCACTGTCCGGAATTCTTAGGATATCTCCCTCCAAAATGGATAATCCTTTTACTCCTTTGCATTCATCACTACTCTCAAAGAGTACCTGCATACCAAGGCATATTCCCAGAAAAGGGGTTTTCTGATCAACGATCTCTCGAATAACCGATACTAACTGATAATGATGCAGTTTATTCATGGCGTCGCCAAAATTGCCAACCCCCGGAAGTATAACCTTATCTGCTTGTAATAACTGCTCTCTATCCCTCGTTATTATAGCTTCCTCCCCAAGATGAAGCAGCGCCTTCTCAACACTCTTCAAATTACCTGCATCATAATCAATAATAGCTATCATATCGTCACTTTCCTTTCCTGCAGCTCATCTAATTATTCATCTTCTCTAATACAACATCATAAACCGACACACTATAGTCATCCAAGTTATCAAACTCAAGAATCTTCATTGCTTCGGCTTCTGATAGATTGAATACATTAGATAACTCAGCAAGTATCTGAGTCCTGACGTAATCTAAGTCAGATTCTATATCAAGTATCGTTGCAAGTTCAATATATTTCTCATAGCGGCTGAGACCCTTCAGTAATGAATCTAGCGCTTCAGGATATTGTCCTAAAGCAAAATAATTATTATAAGAATTTAACTGTTTATTAACAAACATAACAGTCATAATCTTATCATAAATCTCGATATCCTCATCTTTAATCTCTACACCATACACTTCATTGTACGCTTGGGTATACTTTCGGTGATCAAAATAAGTGGTTGCATGCTGTATACTTAAGGTATAGGTCACTAAATTTGTTCCTAGAATTAATATGATAGCTATAATTCCAAAAAAGAAAAATATAATGATCGCTCCTGTCCGATTAATTCTACCCGGATCTTCCTCTATTTCATCAATTACCTGAATAATTTCTTTCGCTTTCTTTTTCTTTTCTGCTTTTTCTTTTTTACTCTCTTTCTTAGCTACTTTATCTTTAGCGCCCTTCTTATCTCCGAATTCTTCCACTTCTTCGTCAGAAGGTGCAGATCCATTCTTAACTTTCCCTTTCACTTTTTTAGCTTTCACAGCTTTGGGCTCAATCAGTTTCTTTTGTTCAGCCTCATGCTTTGCAGCTGTCTTATCATCCTTTACATTGCCAAAAAGACGTTGAAATAAGCTAAGTCCTGACTTTTCCTTTATTGCTTTCTTTTTATCCTTTTGACCCTTACTATCCTTTTGTTCCTTTTTCTTCTCTTCCTTTGAAGCTTTTGCCTTAGAACCTCTAGTGTTCTTATGATCCGGTACATTTCCTAGTATCTCAGCTTCATCCAATTCATAATCATCTAGCGTCGATACTACTTTCAGTGCATCTGAGAATACCTCGCCCACATTACTAGGCATACTACTTTTCTTTGATGTCTTTGAGTTATTTGACAACATCTCGCTGATTGCTTTGATATCCTCCGCCGAGGAATCTTCATCAGACATTTGACTTAGCAAGCTGAGGAAATCATCTTGATCTGCTTCAACCTGTTCAAACTCATTATTTTTGTTATTCCCGGCTGCACCATTCGTTCTCGCCATTTCTTCTATATTCTCATCACCAAAGGTGCTGAACATATCCTCGTCAGGATTCGCCATATTCTCTTCTACGATAGCTTCCAAGCTTTGAGTGTCTAAGCTATTCAATAATTCGTCCAAATCTAAATCAATATCGGTATCTTCCTGTAATTCACTATACTCATCCTGAATTTGGTTATCCTCAGGTCGATCAATTTCAATTCGCATTTCTCCAAAATCCGAATTTGTTTCCTCTATGTAATCAATCTCGCCGCGTGAAGACTTTTCATTTACTGAATTTTCTTCCACTGGCAGTTGATCAATTTCTTCTGCTTCCTCCATAGTAACGGTTGCTTCCTCATCTTCAGCATATCTTACCAATTGCTGTTCATCAGTGTAAGCATTCTCTACCACCTTTTCTACTTCAGTTTGCAGGTCAATATTCTCTTCCTCATACCCATCTCCCTCTAAGAGGCTAGACAGGCTTTCACCATATAGATCTTCATCACTGATGATAATATTACTGTCAATATCACTAAGATCCTCATCGAGATTAAATTGGTCAAAATCTTCAATATCACTAAAATCAACCCCGTACAAATCATCATCCTCAATTTCAGAGGACTGAATAGGCTCTTTCTCTTGCCTTATCTGAGTTTCATACTCATTTACAGTCTTCTGAACTTGATTCATGTTATTGTCAGGGTTGCCGCTTTTCTCATTTGTGTTATTCTTTTTCTTATATATATTCTCCGTGGAAGGGCTGTCTTTAACAGAATTTAATAGACTGTCCAGATAAGATTCGTTTGCTTTCGCATTCGCCTTATCTTTGCAGTCCATGCAATATTCGTCACCCTCAGGGATATTAGTCTTACAGCTTTTACATTTTGCCATTCATGCACCGTCCAGTGTAGTTGTAGTATGAAATCTAACATATATATATTTATATCGAACAACCAATGAGTTTGAATAACACTTAATAAAAAATAATTTTAATTATCCTACATTCACCTGAGGATTCACTTCCATTATAATATTTCTAAAATCGAGAATCTCTATCTTACGATCCTCACGAGTTATCACACCTGCTATTGCAGCTTTCAAAGAGGTAGTAAGCTTTTTACCTGGTTTTGTTATCTCTGTCGTCAGGACTCTGTGAATTCCTTTTACACTATCCACATGAAATCCGATATTTAAATTATTAATGCTGGTAACGATAAGCATATCATTTTTATATTCATCGACCTCGGTCAACTTCAGAACATTAATTATATTGATAACCGTAATCACAAAATCTCTAGGCTTAATGATACCTTCGATGGATGAATGAGTATTCGGTATCGACAAAAGCTTTTTGTTATAAGGTAGAATCTCACGAATATCATTCACATTAATCCCATATGAATTTCCGCCTGCTCTGAACTCTAATACTTCTATTTCTTTAGCTACCTCATTCACTATATTGTCCTTCTCCACTTTACTACCTCCATATGAGTATCTATCAGATTATTCTTCTTATAAGTATATAAACTTACAAAATGCACTAATTATATTATAGTGTTAAACTTTAGTTTTGTAAAGTCACAAACAATTGGTTTTAGTAAACCATAATCAAACAGCAGCCTAGGATAGTGATATCCCAGGCCGCTGCTTTATAAATTTTATTGGAGCATCTTAGCTCTTTCATTCTAAGGAAAGAGATTTATTATAGATCCATTCTTCTAATGCCTTCTTACTAAATAAGTAGTTACCATTAATTGATACATACGGAATGTCATTTTTATTACCATTATCGATTGCTTGTTTCAATACATCTTGATTATCATACAATAGGATTCCTGCTGCTGTATACAGGCTGATAATATCTCCGGAATAAGTATCTATTACTTGATAGTTTGATTGAGTTATGCCGAATGTTCCGTTAAGAGATCCATTGATAGATTGAATCTGTTCCGTTTTCGATCTGGAAAGAATGAAAGCACTAATAATCATGGATATTCCTAAGAAAATAATACTGATATATAATAAGTTCTTTTTCATACTAAGCTCCTTCTATGGCTGTTTCTTCACACTACCTCCTAATCAATTAAATCTGTCTTTTGAGTACTGCAATAACTTTTCGACTCGCTCCTTGGGATTGATTTGTATCAAAGCAGTTAACTAATTCCCATCCTTCTCTGCCATAATTA
>JAQZBA010000260.1 GCA_029239365.1 Herbinix sp.
TGAGCCCGCAAGAAGCAAACTCTATACGGTATCCACTTTCCAATAGCTGTGCCGTATTTATTTGGTCAAGTGTGTGATGATCAAGGCCCTCACTATGCTCCCTTAATACTCGTATATTCTCACGATATAACTCCTCATCAAACACCATTTCTTCTTTGTTAATAATCAGCTCCTGAACCCCGATCAGAAAGTTAATCAACTGAAGCTCCAGTAAATCAGCCAAAAGAACATAGTCCTTATTTTTTTTTGCTTCTATAATTCCAGTTAACATTACCAACATCGATTCCGTATCTACCAGGTTAAAATATTCCCTATCCATAATGATTGCTTCGATAATCATTCGCACCTCATCGATGGAATTACCGATATACCCAAGGGCCTTGTCATATTCCTGTTCACGGAATTTAAAAATTGCCTTATCCATCTCTCCTAACACTTTGATATTATGATCAAAGATGTTCCTAATACTCTGTTTCAAGCAAATACCACCTCATATTCTTTCTACTCCGTCTATCTTCCCCATTAACTTATTAATACAAATTCTTAAAACTTTACAAAGGCATTCTGTAGATCATGCATTTAAGAATGTCAGTTTTTCAAACATTTTGTAAATCCAGGATTATACTAGTAAGGAATCCTTGTACCATACAAAGATTCCTTACTATTCCTTTAACACTTCTGTGCAATATTTAATTGATCTGTTTACTAATATATCTAACGATGTGTTCCGATGCATCGACCTCGAATACCGTTACCCAGTTAGTCGGGGGTACTATCAAATTATCCACACTATCGGTACTGGCCGGTAGATCAGTATGAGCAAGAGTAGGCACTCCTGCTTTTACTTTTACCTGAGTTAAGGTATCTTCATTATATACATCCTTAATCACTGCACTTGTAATCGTATAACACCATTTATTTGTAGCATTAATCTTCGGCACTGCGATCTTGAATGCTGTGCCCGAAGAAGTACCTGCTTTGAAGTCTACCGTCAGATCTGGAGCTTTGGATGGATTCTTAATTGTAAGCTTGCTGGAGGTCTTGTCCACCGTACCATTATTATAGTAAATACTTAATGGTTTCTTCGTACAATTAATCATCGACTCCAAGGTAGCCTTTTCTATTGTAATCGTCATGATATGCTCTTTCAAAATATTCGGATCAGTTGATGGATCGGCGGTAAATATTGGAGATATTTCTACCGGATCCTTCACAGGGATCGCAACTGTACCCAACTTAATATATTTTAACCCTTTCTCAAAAGGTATCTTACCATCCTTATTCAACGTCACCTTAATTACGATATCACCAGAATGACCCTTGGTAAAGGTATAAACCTGTGGTTCTATGGTCGGTATAGCGAGATATGTAAGTTTATATGTGCTATATAGTGAAGCAAGCTCAAAGGAGGTATTGGTTTTTGCATTATAATTTATTTCTGCCATTCTCACAATAATGGTACTATCATCCGGAGCCTTAGCAGCAAGGATATTAACACCTGTATTCTTAGTTACTTTCGTCCATCTTGCATTCTCCACGGTGAACTCCGCAGGATCCTTCACAACACAATATTCATAAGGCTTACTAGTGGAAGCAGAGGGAATCGTCATGATTACATTCTTTACTCCATTATAAGTGATAATAACTTCACTTGTCATATTTGGCATACCTCTTTGAGCCTTGTCCAGTACAATTCTGGTAATCTTAGAGGATGCAGCCTTGGAGGTAGCGAAATTCCTTACTTCTATCGTCATTGCGGGAAATGGTACAGTTACACCATAATTTTTATCATCCATCATTTCTGATAACTTAATCGTCCTTACCGATCGATCGGTTACCTGTCTCCAGACATTGGGAGGAGTAGCCGACCCAATGGTAATTCTATATTCCTGACCATACTTCAACTCAGCTTTAAACTCGCTTCCGTCTATATCCGATGTAGGACTTGCTTTTAATTCTGAAATCTTTAGCTTTACCTCTTCACTGGCTCTCCGCCCCTTTGTTCCGTCGGGATAAACAGTGATCGCAGTAATCACCGTATCTTCGCTTTGGATCTTGTAAGTTTTGCTGGTGTTATCGGCGAATATGAAACTGGGCTTCGTATATGCGAAGCTAGAAGCACTTCCCTGAAGAAACTTTACGAGGTTTTCACCGCCAACAGCATTTCCATTTGCAACATCATCCACTGGGGTGATACGAAAATAAAGATAAACGCCCTTTGCCATATAATTTTCTAATAATCCTTTGGTAAGGTATTCCGTCTTTAACCAGTGACCGCTCTCTCCCTTTTTCCATTCCAGATCGTTCATTGTTATGGGATAAATACCATTACCCACAGAAGCTCTAATATTTAAGAGCTGACCGATCGTAGCATTAGCTCCAAGGCTGTTCAGATCACTATAATTAATCGAGACCTCTAATTTATCGGGCTCCTCCAATATGATAATCCGTGATTCGGTATCAACCAGATTACCCTTTATTTTCAAGACATTTTCAGTGCCCTTCTTCAACCAGGAAATATCAATAGCCGTAATCTTATCACTCGCTTCTATCACAGCCCACTTATTTCTGGCTGCATCAATGTCAGTAGCATAATAAATCTTTGTGTTCCCATTGTTAATGACAAGAATGCTTTCATCCGTATAGGATACCGCACAAATCTTAACTGCTGCAGGTGCAGCTAGTACCTCCTGTTTTGGCGCGCAAACCACACCAATCATTAATAAGACGAGTAACACAGTCATTTTTATCCCATTTTTCATCATCTTCATCGTACACCTCCATGTAGTCCTTGTCTAAGGTTCCATACTATCTTCATTATCATCAGCATTAATTGTTTTGATGCATAAGTTAATTATCTCCTGACCGGTTGCTATTATTGATAGGTTAACTTCTTACAATCGTAGTAATAAAGATAGAATAAAGATAGTCTTTCTATTATTATCGGCAGAATGGATAAGAAGGTTAACCCATATTTTTCAAACTTAATTATTTTGTAAGATATTTGCGCTTGATGCTCCTAATATGCAAAATAGTCCTAACCGAAGTTAGGACTGGTGTTACTGCTCCATGTATCATATAATTTTTGGTAAGCTTGTGCCTGCTCATCGTCACCGAGATTGTGATAGCACTCTGCTAATCTCTGTAACGGATAATCTCCTGAATAGTGAATATTTAATTCAGCTTCTGTCTCATAGGCAGCATTATAATACCAAATAATTGCTTCCTTATAATCTCCTAGTTCTGTATAGTATTCTCCTAATTCATAGCAAACCTCAGCGCTCGCTTTACTGTCAACAACGTTATGAAGACAATACTTCATTAAACCTTTGATATCCCCACGTATTCGGAAGCATTTGACAAGGATACATTCATATATCTTGCGTTCTCGTTCACTGCTCTCTTCTCTCTGGGTGATATCATAAAAGTAATCAAAGGCTTCCTCAAAGTCCTCCTCTTCTCCTGCAATAAACAGCTCTCTTGCATACATGCCAGATAACTTAGGAGAGAGAATGCCTTGCAACCGGATGGTTTTTAAAAATACCTTAAAATCTCTATTGGCATGTCCGGAGGTTGGCATATGTTTAATCTCAATCTCACTGTCATAGATAACAGGTGACAGCCGTACGTTCTCATGAACAGGCTCAACCCATTGAAAGGTTCTGATCCGTTTATATAGTTTAGGACGGTACTCCACATCAAAATTATAGGTTGTATTATATTCCAGTTGATTTGCATAGAGCATCTGTACAATCTCTATTTCCCCCAGCAACTTCTGCTTTAAAGAGAGAAACCTTTGAATGTTTTCTTCATCAATCACTTCATCCGCATCAGCAACATAGATATATTCCATGGTTGCTTTCGAGAATGAGAAATTCCTCGCTGCCGAGAAATCATCATTCCAGGTATAATCATATATTTTATCTGTATAATTTCCGGCAATCTTCTTTGTTGCATCTATAGAACCGGTATCTATGATGATAATCTCATCTGCCAGTTCTTTCAGCGAATTAAGACATCTTGCCAGGACCTTTTCTTCATCCTTTACGATCATGCAGACACTTACTGTAATCATTAAAACCTCCATGTGGTCCATACGAATGGTTCCAGGTTCATAAGCTGCCTTACCTACTAGTTTATAAAAATCCAAGCTTCTTACACTCAGCTCTTAAGTCAGCGACGGTAAGCCATTCTTCATTCTCTCCGGAACTATATTCAAAGCCTTCCTTCACCAGCTTACCTCCTGGAAGAAGATGCTTTGACAGATCCATCCAGTCGAAATTCGGATAAATGATATAATGTTTATCATATTCATAGGCCATTCTGGAATCATCTCGGGTTACCATGATTTCATGGAGTTTTTCACCCTCGCGAATACCGATTTCTACCAGCTTCGCCTCCGGTAACATTGCCATGGCTAAATCATTGATCTTAAAGGATGGAATCTTCGATATATAGGTTTCACCGCCTCTGGATTCCTCCAATGCTTTAAAGACCAGTTCCACTCCTTGTTCCAGAGTGATCCAGAAACGGGTCATACGAAAGTCCGTAATCGGCAAGGTTGTCTCACCTTTGTCAATCAAATTCTGAAAGATCGGAATAATGGAACCACGGCTTCCAGCCACATTACCGTAACGTACAATCGCAAATCTAGTTCCTTTGTCACCGGAATAAGCATTCGCAGCAGCAAATAACTTGTCCGACACCAGCTTTGTTCCACCATATAGATTGATTGGGTTCACTGCCTTATCTGTAGATAAAGCTACAACCTTCTTTACTCCCCTATCCAAGGCGGCATCAATTACATTCTGTGCTCCATGGATATTGGTTTTAATTGCTTCGAAAGGATTATATTCGCAGGTAGGGACCTGTTTCATCGCAGCTGCATGGATCACATAATCAACGCCTTCAAATGCTCGGTAAAGACGGTCCTTATCCCTCACATCACCTATGAAAAATCGAACCTTTGACATATCGATCTTATCTGCATATTCCGCTCTGACCATACTCTGCTTAAATTCATCTCTGGAATAAATGATAACCTTATTCGGATTATATTTAGTGAAAATCATTTCCAAAAACTTCTTTCCAAATGACCCGGTTCCACCTGTAATTAATATATTCTTTCCATTCAGCATGTTTTTGTCCTCCATTAGAATCGATACTTTTATTGGTTTTGGATTTCATCAATAATTCTTTGTACGCCTAAACCGTCTACCAAAGAGCCCATACGTTCTGCTAATTCGTTACGTAAGTCAAAGCTTGATATCATCTGTTTCATTCTATTCTCTATGTTAATCAAGCATCTTTCCAAATCATCTCTGGCGTCCCCTGCATAAAAAACAATTTCCTGACGATGAAATTCTTTTACTGCCATTTGCTGGTTGTCCGCATAGGAAAAACTGATTGTGGGCAGAGAACAGGAACACAGCTCATATAACGTCGAACCTCCTGCCGATATAGCAATATCACACATCAACATAAGTTTAGACATCTCAGTAACATTGTTATACAAAATCACATTATGAGATTTCTTCTCAAGCGCTTCCAGGTAGTCTCGATGCTGGTGGAAGCTTCCAACAATTACATGAAATGTGATATTCTCATAATTCTTACTATTAAAAAACTCCAGCAAATTACCTGACATATTATATGT
>JAQZBA010000261.1 GCA_029239365.1 Herbinix sp.
GAAAAAAGAAGTCCTTTCAGCACTGCAAACATCTTTGTATTTTGACGGATTGCCTTATCCATAGGATACCTCCAGGTCATTTATACTAGATGTATATTAGCTTTGTCTTCAATTTATTCCAACGTGTTAAGACAGGTCACGTTACTCTGCCAGTAATCCCTCCTCGGAATAATCACAGCTCGAATTCCATAATAACCATTCCTCATAACCGGCACCGTAGACTCCCCCGATTTGCTCCTTCAGCTCATT
The DNA here is from genome assembly GCA_029239365.1 of Herbinix sp. Taxonomy (GTDB): domain Bacteria; phylum Bacillota; class Clostridia; order Lachnospirales; family Lachnospiraceae; genus Mobilitalea. The sequence goes on from JAQZBA010000261.1 coordinate 250, forward strand.
GGCGCCATACTCCATGTAATGACTAATCCAGGTAGCCGTAAAATCCTGAAGCCAGGGTCGCACAATCGCCCGATGCTCCTCTTCCGGGATCTGGTCCAATTTCTCCTGCGATGCGGTCAGAACCTTACGTATGATCTTAAATGGCTCTAGATCCGGATACTCGATACCATAATTACCTTCACCAAAGTGAGACGGATAAATCATCGGACAGATATAGTCTAGATATTTGGCCATCTCCACATAGTTTTGCCCTACCAATCCTGCATCGATGCTACTGCTGATAATCGTACCATATACATCGGCAGACACATAAACACCAAGAGGCTTTAAGCTCTCGTAAGCATACTTAGTAAATTCACTGATGATTGCTTCCTTCGTCTTATTCTTGGCTTCCTTACCAAAGTCTGCTTTGGCTATACCACTTCCGGTGGAAAATCTAATATAATCAAATTGCACCTCGTCAAAACCAACGGCTGCTGCCTGAGAAGCCACTTCGATTAAATATTCCCAAACCTTATGATTATAAGGATTCACCCAGCCCTCACCATTGCTGTCAAGGTAGATTGATCCGTCCTTATTCTTGATGGCCAGATCCTTACGCTTGTCTGCCAGATAAGGGTCCTTAAAGGCAACAATACGTGCAATCAGATAGATTTTCCGATCCTTAAGCTTCTTAATAAATGCATCGATATCCTTAATGGTATTCGTGGTAGAACCGATCTCCTGCGCTAGTGCACTATCCATCTTAAAGGTGATCTTTCCAAGGTCATCCTTGACATCAATAACCATCGTATTAATTTCAGTGGTGTCAACTAGGGTAATCAGAGAAGTTAGGTTTTCTGATCCTGCCATAGCTGAGGTCACATAGATTCCCTTAGCCTTAACAGGAATTCTTGTGTCCATTACCTCTACAACCTCCTCCTGCACCGGAGTAATCGTCGGGATTATGGTTGGTGTCACTGTTACAGTAGGTGACAATTGGTTCTGAGCCGATCCCTCTGACTCCTGACTTGCAGAAGCTTGGTCCGGTAGTTGTTCGGTCTCATTCTGAGCCTCTGCCTGTTCCTGAGTATTAGAGCTATATTTGTTTGTTTTTATTCGAGTTGTGATCAAATAATAAGCTCCAATACCAACTACTAGGAGCAGTAAAATAACGAGGAGAATCAAAGGCATCTTGTTCCTTCTTCCTCTTTTTTTATTAAAGGAGCGTTTATAATCAATATACATATCTTTCTTTTTAATCATATGATTACCTACTTTTCTATTCTGCTTCGACTATGTAGGAACTACTTCTGTTATCCCAGTCAGTTTCTGCTATCTCTTTAGCTGGTTCTGAATCTTATTAAACACTGTAACAATATCAGGATCATATAAGCTTCCCGCATTCCGGTTAATCACTTCGATGCATTCCTCCTGAGTATAGGGCTGTTCGAGTCCCCACCCTCGGATTAACGCATCATAATCATCCACGATTGCAACAATCCGTGCACAAATTGGTATCTCCTTCCCTACTTTGCCTGTTGGATACCCTTTTCCATCCCAGTATTCATGATGATACTTCGCAATGTTAATCGACATTCTGACAAATTCATTGTTTACATTAAGAGCTAGAATTTCCTCTAATACTTTAGCCCCTTCCGTGGTATGCGATTGAAATTTCTCTGTTTCATCCATCGTCATTAAGGTTAGCGGCTTAGTCAGCAGATAATCTTCGACTGATATCATTCCAATATCATGGAGTAAGGATGCTTTTTCGATTACATCAACAAAGCTGTTAGTAATCTGCTCCTTGAATTTTGGAGATAATTGCAGGCTTAAGGCAAGGATACGGCTATTGTGACCAACACGCTCCATGTGTGCCCTTTTAATACTATTTCCCAGAGAATGGAGCTTTGCCAACGCTTCAACCACATTCTTCTGACTCTCATATATTTTACGTATCTGGTCATTGATAATTTTATATAATTTCTTATTATATACTTCCAGCTCCTGTTGCATTTTATACATTTTCAAATGCGTGTCAATTCGCATCTTAACCTCTTCCACATCAAAAGGCTTAGCAATATAGTCTACCGCACCATGCTGAAAACCTTTCACCTTATCTTCGGTTGAATTAAGTGCTGTAATAAAAATTACCGGGATATCTCTCGTACTCGCATTCTTCTTAAGCATTGAACATAAGTCAAAGCCATTAATCTCAGGCATTGAGATATCGAGGAGAATTAGGTTCGGAAGTAATGCCTCTATCGCACTGACAGCCTGACGGGCACTTGTCACAGGACGGGCTATATAGCCGGCCTTACGAATCATCTCTGTTAATACTGCTAAATTAGCATTGATATCATCAACCACTAAAATGTTTGGTGGCGAAAACGACGTATTGTCCATCTTATCTCCCTTCTACCAGAATAAAAGTACCATAATAGATAACCGTCCTATTTTAATCAAGGACAGTCTTTAGTTCATTGATAATTGTAACTGATACATCATAATTTTCCTTCCGCACAGCCAGCAGTAATCGAAAGACGATTCTAGTAATATCACCGAGCTCCGGTGGTAGTAGCCTCTTAATATAATATGCCAACTCTTCAGCCTTGTCCCAGCTTTCCATCTCAATACAAATGGCAAGCTTTTCTATAATAGGAGATATATTTTTATAGATCTCCTCCTTCGATAATGTCTTAGGAGCTTCCTCCTTAATGAAGCTTCCAGCTTCCTTAAGTAATAAATTGATATACTTCATATTATTGATCTCGCGGAAAGCATTCCCATTCGGATTGATTTCATGTAATTTTTTATAATAATTAAGGTTATTTAATGCGATATCCTCATTCAGCTCAGCAGCGTCCTGTTCCAACATTGGTAGATCCAATCGTATGGAAAAGGAAAAGGTACTACCCTTACCTTGTTCACTATCGACATCGATCGTTCCTCCCATTACTTCGACCAGCTGCTTACTGATAGCGAGCCCTAAACCTGTGCCTCCAAATCGTCTTGTAATGGAGCCGTCCACTTGAGTAAAGCTCTGGAATAGCTTGTCCTTATCTTCCATACTAATACCTATCCCGGTATCAATGACCATAAAGAATAACTCTACTGCTTGATTTGTCTGGGCAAGCTTAGCCACCTCAAGTGTAATACTCCCTATGGTAGTAAATTTCGCGGCGTTAGAGATGAGAGTGTTGAGAATCTGGGCTAGTCTGAATTCATCCCCGATCATTCGATCCGGTATATCATCCGCAATACTGTGTATGAGATTAAGATTCTTTTCGATAATCCTTGGCCGGTTGAAATGAACTACGGAATTCATAAAATCACGGAAGCAAAACTCGCGTTGTTCCAATATCATCTTTTGACTCGAAAGCTTAGCATAATCCAACAGATCATTGATAATGGAGTCCATGTTATTACAACAGCGCTTAATCAGGTTTATCGTCTCTATTTGATTCGGAAGCAGCGGTGTATCCAGTAAGTTATTGCTTAGACCCAGGATGCCATTCACAGGCGTTCTAAGTTCATGGGTTACATTGGCTGCTATTTCGTTACGGTTACGATTCAAAACCTCTATATCGGCTTCCAGCAGCTCTATCTTACGTAGCAATTCTTTATGTTCCGTAATATTTTTAGCGATACACAATCCTAACAACCTATTATCATAGCTATCAATCGTTATTGTCATATCAACCGGGAAGCAGGTCTGATTCTTACGATAAGCAATCGCTTCTTCCGACTTCCCGTAACCGTTTAATATCTTCAGAGTGTTATCTTCATATCTCACAGAATTCTTAAAAATATCTTGTATCGTTACCTGATCAAGCTCCTTCTGATATCCTAGTTCCTTCATAGCCATAAGGTTATAATCGGTAATCTTGCCCTCCTCATTAAAGAAAAGCATGATTTCCCCGGTATTCTCAGCTATCAATTTGTTCTTAAATATGGTATTATGAAAAGATAAAAGCTCCATCGTATTTCCTCATCTCAAAATTATTATATCTTGAAATCAATAAATCAATTGCAAGTATATGACAGTACTTACTATCTATTTTAACAATTTATGTTTCAAATCGTATAAATTCAATATACAATCTTCTGAATTGTAGTTGACATCGATAATTTTCTAGATATATAATAATTTAAGAAAAATATACACAAATCGTTAAATTTTAATACAGGAGGATAGCCAAATGAATTTTAATGCACGTCTAAAACAATTAAGACAGAAAAATAAACTTACACAGGGTGAATTGGCTAATATTCTCAACTTGAAACCAACCGCAATATCCAATTATGAATCGGAGAGAAATGAACCTTCCTTCGACAAGTTAATTGCCCTGTCAAAATATTTTGACGTTTCCTGTGATTATCTGCTTGGTATCACTGATTCCTACTTACCTGTCGGCGGAGAAGTATTGGATAAAGATATTGTAGAACTATTTGATTTGTACCAGCAACTATCTCCCGAAAGTGTTATCGATATTAAGAACTATGCAAAATATCTGATCTACAAGCAGAAACACTAAACTATATAACCATTATGTATGAAAAAAATGCTCCTCCTTACAGTATCCACTGTAGTAAGAGGAGCATTTTTAAGTCGTGCGTATCGCACTTATTTATTATGCGTTAGCTCCGCAGCATTTCTTATACTTTTTACCACTTCCGCAAGGACAGGGATCATTGCGACCAACCTTCTTGTCCTTCACGATTGTACCGGATTGCTTCTGCTCACGATATAGTTCTTTTCTGCGCTCAGTAGGTAGTAGAGTCTCCCATTCTTCGAGCTCATACAGCCACTCAGCTCCAGCACCAACCATGTTATAATATAACTTCTCATTATCAAAGGCTAAGCTAACCTTTGTATTCTCATCCATCTCTTCAATTGGATTCGGTTTCACTAAGCTGTCATTAATTCCATCCAAAAATCCTACAAAGAATTTCATCTCTGTATCGAATTCTTTCGCAAGGGATGCAACCGTACCTTCCCAAACTTTAGCTGTATCTGCAAGTAATACTTTATAGATTTCCTTCTCAATGTTGAAATAATTAGCCCAGAACATCTGGCCGGATTGATTATTCATGTCATTAGCATAAGCATAATCTCTCCACTCTTGTAATAAACTCATTGTTTTCATCCTTCCTCGTATCTAAAATCTTCACTGCTGCCATCTCGTGGCAACTCGATGCTTTACTTCCGTAACGATTATACCATGACTACATATAAATTTCCAATATGAATTATTTTTTTATTTAATGTATAAATAATGTAAATGTGCATCATAATAGTAATATCCTAATAAGGAACCAAGTTCCGTTGTAAGGATGTAAATGCGTATGCTCTTTCATAATTGGATTCCCCCTCCAATTATGATTACCAAAGAGAAGTTAAATACTTATCCTCCCCTTT
>JAQZBA010000262.1 GCA_029239365.1 Herbinix sp.
ATGAAAGGTGCCAAATAACGCATCATAGAGAGGGATAGATATGACACGTAGAGTAGTTGTTACAGGAATGGGTGCTATTACCCCAATCGGTAATAGTGTAGAAGAATTTTTTAATAGCGTACAGGCGGGAACCTGTGGTATCGACTTCATCAATTCCTTTGATACAGAGGGCTTTCAAGCTAAGGTTGCAGCGCAGGTGAAGGATTTTGAGCCTAAGAATTATATGGATGCAAAGGATGCAAGGAGAATGGATCGCTTCTCGCAATTTGCAGTAGCAGCAGCGAAAGATGCATTAGAGGACTCCGGAATTGATCTTGATCGTATCGACCGTGACCGTTTTGGTGTAATCGTTGGCTCAGGTATCGGAAGCATCGGACTGATTGAGAAGGAGACAAAGACTTTACTCGAGAAGGGACCTAAACGTATCAATCCATTATTCATCCCAATGACGATAACTAATATGGCTGCAGGCAATGTAGCAATCCAATTTGGCGCAAGAGGAGTCTGTACGAATGTCGTGACTGCTTGTGCAACAGGAAATAATAGTATCGGAGAGGCTTTCCGAAGTATCAAGCATGGTTATGCTGATGTTATGTTAGCAGGAGGGACAGAAGGTGCCATTACTCCTCTAGGAGTGGCAGGGTTCACTGCCTTAACAGCACTTTCAACCAGTTCAGATCCTCTCAGAGCGTCAATCCCCTTTGATAAAGAGAGAGACGGATTTGTTATGGGTGAAGGCGCAGGTATCCTTTTGCTTGAAGAATATGAGCAGGCGAAAGCTCGTGGTGCAAAGATCTATGCTGAAGTGGTAGGCTATGGCACAACCTGTGACGCTTATCATATTACGGCACCATCTCCCGATGGAGAGGGTGGAGCCAGAGCAATGAAGCTGGCTATGGAAGAAGCAGAGATTACCGCTAAAGATGTTAGTTATATCAATGCCCATGGTACCAGTACGCCAACCAATGACCGTACCGAGACGGCAGCTGTCAAGCTGGTGATGGGTGAGGAGGCATATCGTATTCCGATAAGCTCAACCAAATCCATGATTGGACATCTCTTAGGAGCAGCCGGAGCAGTGGAAGCAGTCATCTGTATCAAGGCCATGGAGAAAAGCTTTATCCCTGCTACGATCGGACTTAAGGTACCGGATGAGGAATGCGATCTGGATTATGTTGCTAATGTAGGCAGAAATGCGAAGCTTACTTATACCATGTCTAATTCGTTAGGCTTTGGGGGACATAATGCTACGCTATTATTTAAAAATTTAAATGAATAGAGGTCAAATTATGGATTACAAGGCAATTATTAACCTAATGAAGGAAATGAATCAAACAGATTTAACAAAGCTTGAGATAGAGGAAGAAGGAGTACGCATCTGCCTGGAGAAAGCACGAGGTACTTCGGAGGAACATTGTGCTAATACACAGGTAACCTTTGCACCTAATTCAATGCCGTATCCTGTATATGCTCCACAGATGGGATATGGTCAGGCATTACCCGCCGCTCAAGGTACACCTGTTACTGTAGGTAGTACAGAGGCACCGGCGGAGGATGCGAACCATAAGAAGCTTGTATCTCCGATGGTAGGTACCTTCTATGCACAGTCCTCACCGGATAAACCTCCTTTTGTTAAGGTGGGAGATAAGGTGAAAAAAGGCCAGACTATCTGTATCATTGAAGCAATGAAGCTGATGAATGAGATCGAAAGCGAGCATGATGGTGAGGTTGTTAAGATTCTTATCAATAACGAGGATATGGTAGAATTTGGTCAGACTATGTTCTTGATCAAGTAAAATACTTTTAGGCAAAAGCCTCAGAACGCATCAGTGACTTGAGGTATCAAGAGATTATGTTTTAATGCTGCCTAAGGGCAGTGCGGAGGATATATGTTAAATGTAGACGAGATACAGAAAATTCTGCCACATCGCTCACCATTTCTGTTGCTGGACAGAGTAGAGAAGCTGGAGCCAGGGAAACGAGCTACCGGTAGGAAGTGTGTTACGATGAACGAGCCCTTTTTTCAAGGCCATTTCCCGGGAAAAGCAGTTATGCCCGGAGTATTAATACTGGAGGCTTTGGCACAGACCGGAGCAATCTGTATGTTGACCCTAGAAGGTAATGAGGGTAAGATTGTATATTTTGGTGGAATAGACAAGGTTAAGTTTAAGCGTCAGGTGGTACCCGGCGATGTACTAACCTTAGAGGTTGAGATAACTAAGAGCAAGGGGAGCTTCGGTGTAGGCACAGCAACTGCCTATGTTGAGGATAAGATAGCAGTCGAAGCTATCTTGACTTTTGCAATCGGAGCATAAGCGATTCAGGGTATTAAGAAAGTTGTACAGAGTAAGGAGAAATGCGATGTTTAAGAAAATTTTAATAGCAAACCGTGGAGAGATCGCAGTTAGAATCATCCGCGCCTGCAAGGAAATGGGAATTGAAACTGTCGCTGTCTATTCCGAAGCGGATCGGGAAGCCCTTCATGTTATGTTAGCTGATGAGGCAGTATGCATCGGTCCTGCAAAATCAAAGGATAGCTACCTTAATATGCAGAATATCATTAGTGCAACAGTATTGACCAGTGCAACAGCCATCCATCCGGGCTTTGGTTTCTTATCAGAGAATAGCTCTTTCGCAAGAATGTGCGAGGATTGTAATATTACATTTATTGGCCCGAATGCAGATACGATAGATCTGCTTGGTAATAAGTCAAAAGCCAGAGAAACGATGCAAAAGGCAGGCGTTCCGGTAGTTCCGGGTTCAGAGGGTGAAGTAGAGACTGTGAAGGATGCAACCTTGCTGGCAGAGACCATCGGTTATCCGGTTATGATTAAAGCATCTGCCGGAGGCGGCGGTAAAGGGATGAGAGCTGTATTCAATGCAGAGGATTTAGAGAAGGCTTATAATTCGGCAAAAGCAGAAGCAAAAGCTTCCTTTGCGGATGATAAGGTATACATTGAGAAGCTGATTATTCATCCCAAGCACATAGAATTCCAGATACTTGCAGACAGTCATGGTAACGTAGTTCATCTTGGTGAACGAGATTGCTCAGTTCAGAGAAGAAATCAGAAGATGATTGAGGAATCACCCTCAGCGATTATGACACCGGAGCTTCGCGAGAAGATGGGCGGTGCTGCGGTGAAAGCTGCAAAAGCGACAGGTTATGTCAATGCCGGTACAATTGAATTCTTATTGGACCAGAGTGGCGATTACTATTTCATGGAGATGAATACCCGAATTCAGGTAGAGCATCCGGTAACAGAGATGGTAACCGGAATTGATATGATTAAAGCACAGATTAGAATAGCCTGTGGTGAGGAGATGCCTTATCGTCAGGAAAACATAGAATTCCGCGGCCATGCAATCGAATGCAGAATTAATGCAGAGGATCCGGCGAAGAACTTCATGCCATGTCCGGGTAGAGTGGAAAATGTATTATTTCCCGGTGGCTTCGGCATCAGGGTTGACAGTGCATTATATCCCGGATATCTGGTGCCCGCCTGCTACGATTCAATGCTTGCGAAAGTAATTGCATACGGTCATGACAGAGAAGAAGCCATCCAGAGAATGAAACGCGCTTTATCGGAACTGATTATTGACGGAATTCAGACCAATGTGGAATATCAATATGAGCTGCTGGAACGGGAGGAGATCCTCTCCGGCAAGTACCATACCGGACTTATTGAGGGAAAATAAAAGATGAATAAGAATCCATTTAAAGCAAAGCAATATGCAACCTCAAAAATATATCGCGCCAGACCACAAGACATCGTCCGGACTGAGGTTGAGGAAGAAAAGCCGAATGTTCCACAGGGCATTATGACGAAATGTCCTTGTTGTGGAAAGGTTATCTATACGAAGCTGTTGTTAAAAAACTTCAAGTGCTGTGACGAATGCGGCTACAACTTTAAAGTGTCTGCAAACGAACGATTTACGTTTGTTTTGGATGAGGGAGAGCTTCAAGAATTCGATGCCCAGATGACCACGAGAGATCCGCTTAGTTTCCCGGGTTATGGGGATAAGCTGGTTAGAACTCAGACACAGACCGGATTGGTAGATGGTGTAGTGACCGGGCGTGGTAAGATTGAAGGTTTACCGGTACTCCTAGGTGTCATGGACCCTGCTTTCTTCATGGGAAGTATGGGTACTACGATTGGAGAGAAGCTGGCAAGACTATTTGAGAGGGCGACGAAGGAACGACTTCCGGTAATCGTATTCACTGCCTCAGGTGGCGCCAGAATGCAGGAGGGTATCTTTTCCCTGATGCAGATGGCTAAGGTAAGCGCTGCAATTGCTAAGCACAGTGAAGCAGGACTGCTTTATATCACAGTACTGACTGATCCGACCACCGGTGGTGTAACAGCCAGCTTTGCTATGTTAGGTGACATCATTCTGGCAGAACCGGGAGCACTGATCGGTTTTGCAGGACCAAGAGTAATCGAGCAGACTATCGGGCAGAAGCTCCCGGAAGGTTTCCAGAGAGCGGAATTCTTGCTTGAGCATGGATTTGTAGATCAGATTGTACTTAGGGATCAATTGCGACACACCCTTGGTACAATCCTTAAGATACATTCGTTAGAGAGATAGTACCTTTTATTAAACACGAATCATTTGGCTATCCTACACTTGAATCTATCAGTTGCTAAGATGCTTGAAATAAGGTAAAGGAATGGTGATGCTATGAGTATTACACCTTGGGAAAAAGTTAAACTAGCCCGAATGCCGGTCAGACCGACAGGCTTAGATTATATCGACCGTATTTTTGATCAATTTCTTGAGATGCATGGTGACCGATTATACGGGGAAGACCGTGCCATTGTAGGAGGAATCGCCTTCTTAGGAAGTATCCCTGTGACTGTGATAGCACAACAAAAGGGAAGAAACACGAAAGAGAATATTGCCCGTAATTTCTCTATGCCCCATCCGGAAGGCTACAGAAAAGCACTTCGTCTAATGAAGCAGGCAGAAAAATTCAGACGACCCATACTCTGCTTCATCGATACCCCAGGTGCCTTCTGTGGATTAGGTGCGGAGGAGCGAGGTCAGGGTGAAGCAATTGCATCTAATCTTGCTGAAATGATGATGCTTAAGACACCGATCATCTCAGTAGTTATCTCTGAAGGCGGTAGCGGCGGTGCCTTGGCGCTGGGTGTAGCTGATAAGGTATACATGCTGGAACACTCCATCTATGCGATATTGTCACCGGAAGGCTTTGCAAGCATTCTATATAAGGATTCTTCCAAAGCGGAGCAAGCTGCAAAGGATATGAAGCTGACAGCCCAGGATCTCTATCAATTTAAGATTATTGATGGTATCATTCCGGAGCCTCAGGGAGGCGCTCATAATGACTATGATTTGATGGCAGGCAATATTAAGTCAGTCCTTGAGGCAGACCTACAGGAGCTCTTAGAGCTTCCGGTAGAGGAGTTGTTAGAGAAGAGATATCAAAAGTTCCGAAGAATATAAGCTTAGAAGAATATAAGGATAGAAGCTGATATCGATGATATCAGATACGATTTATGATGAATACTTAAGTTTAATAATAAAATAAGTTAACAGAATGCTCAGAATAACAGTTGGTTATGATGAGCATTTTTTAACGTATAGGAAATTTCGTCCTAT
>JAQZBA010000263.1 GCA_029239365.1 Herbinix sp.
CATTACGTACTATGTGCTTTAATATGTGTGGTATGTGTAGCATGCCGCTGATGACATATTTGCTAGATAGGTGAATGTGATGTTTTCATGTGCGAAGAAAAGAGTAAAATCTTCTCTCCCGTATAAAGTGAACGACGAAACAGGATGCTTATCTAGCAAGCCTGTTTTTTTTGTAGCTTACGATTTGTCACTGCGAAGCGTAAAACTGTAACGTGGGATAACCTAGATTAATTAAGCAAACGATAGTAATAATTTTATATATTGGAGGTGGGAATTTTGGTGAATCAAAAGCCTATCGTAGAAATGGTCGGATTAGGTAAGGTTTTTCAAAGTAAGAATAATGAGGTTAAGGCCTTGGAGGATATCAACCTTAAGATATATGAGGGTGAAATCTTTGGTATCATTGGTCTTAGCGGTGCGGGTAAGAGCACCTTAGTAAGATGTATCAATTTTCTGGAACGCCCGACCAGCGGATGTGTTCTCTTTGACGGAGCTGATTTGGGAAGTCTGATGGAAAGGGATCTCTTGAAAGCAAGGCAATCCATGGGTATGATATTTCAACAATTCAACCTGTTGATGCAGAGAAATGCTCTTCAAAACATCTGCTTTCCCCTGGAAATTGCGGGAGTACCGAAACGAGAGGCTAAGGCAAGGGCCAAGGAGCTACTTGAAATAGTAGGTATATCCGATAAAGCTAAGGCTTATCCGGCACAGCTGTCCGGTGGACAGAAGCAGAGAATTGCCATAGCAAGAGCATTAGCTACAAATCCGAAGGTTTTACTTTGTGATGAAGCAACCAGTGCTTTAGATCCAACTACCACCCGTTCCATATTGAATCTCTTGAAGGAAATTAATCAAAAGCTCGGTATAACGGTAATTGTCATCACCCATGAGATGAAGGTGATCGAGGAGATCTGTAACCGTGTAGCAATCATTGACCAAAGTCAGATTGCAGAGGTTGGCGATGTGGAAGAAGTCTTCGTCAGACCCAAGTCGGCGATTGCCAGACAGCTGGTATTCTCAGGAGAGACACATATTGATAATTATGTTGGTGAACGAAAATGCCGCATTATATTCGATGGCAAATCCTCCTTTGAACCGGTTATTTCAAATATGGTTTTGGAAAGTAAGGTTCCGGTGAATATACTATTCGCAGATACGAAGGACATCGATGGGAAAGCTTTTGGTCAGATGATTATCCAGTTACCGGACGATGATAATGGATATGGTAAGATTATTAATTACTTGAAAACCCATCAGATTACTTATGAGGAGGTGAGATAGCATGTGGAGTGACGCAGTAATAAAGATGCTTGGTATTGGTATTCTAGAGACCTTATACATGACTTTTTTCTCCTCTCTAGTAGCTTATCTCCTTGGTTTACCCATGGGCATATTGTTGGTAGTAACTGACAAGGAAGGAATTGCCCCCTTCGTGCCTCTTAATAAGGTCCTTGGAGTAATCGTCAATCTGGTCCGCTCCGTACCCTTTGTCATCCTGCTGATTACGGTAATGCCTTTCACCAGATTTCTGATTGGCACAACGATAGGTTCTACGGCAGTTGTAGTTCCATTAATAATTGCCTCTGCACCATACATTGCTAGGCTTGTGGAATCCTCACTGAAGGAAGTGGATAAGGGAGTGATCGAGGCGGCACAGTCTATGGGGGCCACCCCATTGCAGATTATTTATAAAGTACTCATCCCAGAAGCGATGCCTTCCCTTATCGTAGGGGGTGCGATCGCAATCACAACAATATTAAGCTATTCCGCTATGTCCGGCTTTGTAGGCGGAGGGGGTCTCGGTGACATCGCAATCCGATATGGTTATTATCGTTATGAGACGGAAATTATGCTTGTCACTGTAGTTATTTTAGTTTTAATCGTGCAGGTTATCCAGGAAGTCGGCTTTAAATGGATGAAGCGTGCCGATAAAAGAATATAAAAATAAAAAAAATGGAGGATTATAATTATGAAGAAAATAATTTCAGTATTAGTAGTACTTACATTACTTGCCGTTGTATTAACCGGCTGTGGCAAAAAAAGTGGTGAGGATAAGAAACTTGTGATCGGTGCAAGCTCCACACCCCATGCAGAGATTTTAGAACAAGCAAGACCCGCTATTGAAGCTGCTGGCTATGAATTAGAAATTGTTGAATATGCAGATTATGTTCAACCTAACTTAGCATTAGACAGCAAGGATCTGGATGCGAACTATTTCCAACACCAGCCTTATCTTGATCAATTCAATACTGAGAATAAAACCGAGATCGTATCAGCAGGCATCATTCATTATGAGCCCTTCGGCGTATATCCCGGAAAGACCGCATCCTTTGATGCATTAGCAGACGGAGCACAGATTGCAGTTCCTAACGATGCTACCAATGAAGCAAGAGCTCTACTATTACTTGAGGCTCAGGGCTTGATAAAATTAACAGCGGGTGTTGGCCTTAAGGCAACAAAGAATGATATTGCTGAGAACCCGAAGAACTTCGAAATCGTCGAAATTGAAGCTGCTCAGCTTGCTCGTTCCTTACAGGACGTAGATATGGCAGTAATCAATGGTAATTATGCGATTGAAGCAGGACTGAATGTAGCAAGTGACGCAATTGCATTTGAGGATAAAGACTCGATCGCAGCTGAGACTTATGGTAATATCATTGCTGTAAATACCGGTGATGAGGAGAGAGCAGATATCAAAGTATTGCTGGAAGCATTACAGAGTGATACTGTGAAGCAGTTCATCAATGATACCTATGATGGTGCTGTAGTACCGAAGTTCTAAGGAAGTTTTATTCTTCCAAGTTCTCATAGGAGCAAGACGCTAAGGATAGAATAAATTTGGGCCGTAACCGTTTAGATAAGGTTACGGCCTTATTAATGCCAGTGGGTCTAATGATATTATTAGGATTGAGAGGGGGAGACACACGTCTTCTATTCTTCCTGATACGTGCATTGCTTAATCAGTTCATCAAGGGTAGACTTTTTACGACTTTACTTACGTAGAAATTGTGCGTGTTTTTTGTACAAATCGTATTATTGGTAATGATTATCTAGGGGTTTCGTTATGCAAACTGTTGCAGGATATCCGGTTCCATGCTACTATTATAGTTACGAAATCACTATTGTTATTACTGACGGGGGTCCACCATGAGGAAGCTTTTGACCTATAAGCGAATTTATCTATTGTTATTACTACCGATTTCCTTATTACTAATCTTGTTGGCTAAGAATAACAGCTATTTTACGGAACAGATATTTGCAAAGCATATCTACAAGTGGACTTCCCAGATTATCTCTTCCATCACCGGGCTGTTGCCCATTTCCCTTGCAGAGCTTCTGGTAATAACACTTCCGATCATGATCTTAATTATCGTACTACGCTTTATCCTACTCTTGTTATTTGACAAGAAAAATCGTATCGAGAGATGGAGAAAGGGCATACTCAATGTGTTCTGTACTGCATCTATCGTGCTATTTCTATTTACAATTTTCGCAGGATTAAATTATTACCGTTACTCTTTTACTTCCTATTCTAATCTCGAGATTGCAGAATCTTCCGTGGAGGAACTATATTCTCTGTCATTGAATCTGATGACTCAAGCGAATGAGTTAAGGGCTCAAGTGCCGCAAACGGATGCTTTTGGGGTGTTCAAGTTATCCATGAGTAATATTGAGTTGTCTAAATTAGCAGATAATGCATATGAGCTCCTGGCTGCAGACTATCCCATCCTTGGGGGGAACTATGGTATGCCCAAGCCTATTCTTCTATCTAAATTAATGTCACAGACCGAGATTACCGGAATCTTCTTTCCCTTTACCATGGAGGCCAATGTAAATGTGGATGTTCCGGATTATAACATTCCGGTGACGATGCTACATGAGCTTGCACATTTGCGGGGATTTATGCGGGAGGATGAAGCGAATTTTGTTGCTTACCTGGCAGGAATGAAGTCAGAACAGGTAGAACTTCAATACAGCAGTACGATGCTAGCGCTTATTATTGCAGGTAATTCACTTTATGACCAAAGCCCGGACATGTATTTCCAACTCAGAAGTCAATACAGCGAGGGTGTTGTGAGTGATATCCGCGCGAATACAGAGTACTGGCAGAAATACGAGGATACGACGGTAAGTACAGTGGCGCATAAGCTCAATGACACCTACTTAAAGGCCAATGCTCAGACGGATGGCGTGAACAGCTACGGACGTATGTTGGACTTGCTACTAGCCAAGTATCGCACCGAACAGATTCAACTTTTGAAGAAGAGTAATTAATATGTCTGTAATATATTGCAACCAAAGGATAGCTGGAAATAGTGTAATCAGAAACAGCCGTATATGGCTTATAAACGGATATATTCCTATAAGAAGCAGAGTGATCAATTGAAAAAGAACTTCCCTGTATTAGGGTAAAATTAAATATTTCAATCGAGTAAGTAACAAAGTTCAGCCCCTGAAGAAAATCAGGGGTTGATTTTTTAAATAATTATGTTATACTTATTAAGTAATTGTTAACAGAATTTAAAAATTATCCCAAAGATGTAACATTTAAGGAGATCATTTATGAGATTAACTAAAAAACTTCTGACTACCACGATTGCAACGTTACTGCTAACATTTAGTTTCGGCGCTACCGCATACGCTTCCGAATTAGATACCACAACAGTAACAGAGCAGACCACTACAGAAGCTTCCGACGATACATTGAGTACGGATACCAGCATAGAAGAACAGACAGCCGAGATTACATTACAGAATGTTGTTGAGGGTGGAAACACAGAAGAGAATATGGACCTTCTGTTACAAGAAGGTTACTTTATTGATGAACAAGGCGAACTTAATTATGAAGCGCCGGTTGCAGAAGAAACAATAGCAGAAGAGGCAGAGGATGTACTTGAAGAAGCTGAGGATAAGGAAGTAGTTGTTGAGAAACCTTCTTATTCTGAGAGTGATTTACGATTATTAACTTGCCTGATTTATTCCGAAGCAGGTAATCAGAATTATAATGGAATGTTAGCTGTAGCAAATGTTGTATTAAACAGAGTGAAAAGTGATGTATACTGGCATGCTAATACAATAAAAGAAGTAATCTACGATAACAAATGGTCCACTCAGTTTGCTGTAACAATTAAGGGTAGATCCGGAGTAAGTATGATGGATAAAGCATTAAAGATTTATGACTCCCGCAAATTCACCGGTTCCAATCCGGAAGCTCAGAAGAAGGCACTGAACAAAGCGATAAAAGCAGCAAAGGCCGCACTGACAGGGACGAATAATATAGGTAGCTATCTGTGCTTCCAGAATAAAAGAAGTGCAAGCAGCATCAAGAGAAAGTATTCCGATTACGAAATCATTGATGATCATATTTTCTACCGTAACAAATAAGTACATATTATAATAATAATGAGAGGTTGTTCCGCAGATAATGCATGAGAACAACCTTTTTTATCGTTTGTATGAGCCGAGGATAACGCAGGCACATACTTGTGGAGTGAAAGATTTTATCTTTCACTTGTGACATCTTAAAATTATATTCAGAGTAATCAAGTATGAGCCGAGGATAACGCAGGCACATACTTGGGGAGTGAAAGATTTTATCTTTCACT
>JAQZBA010000264.1 GCA_029239365.1 Herbinix sp.
ATCTACAAAGTTCTCAACTGCTTCTTCTGCCTGCTCCTTTGTCATCCCGCTAACATCAACTTCATCTATGAATACGCCTTTTACTATAGTATTATCCTTCTCTTCTGCAGATGCATGTACGGTATTAGCGGTAAATAAAAAGGTAACAAACAGTAAAGAGATTGCGGATAAGATAATTTTATTCTTTCCCATATTCATCCTCACTTTCCACTGACTAAGATCTATTGGTTTCATTTAATATCCTTTATTTTATGTGACTTCCTACTATTTTAACATAAACAGGAGATTATTCAAGATATTCTTTCGTTCGTTGACATTTCCATGGCAATTATGTATATTTAAAGCAACATACATAGTAATACAAGCTCCTGCAGCATCTGCCACCGATTTCGTCCCTTTACTGCAATACGCTAAGAACTGTAGGAACGATCATAGCTAATACTATGATGATAATAATAACAGTAGAGAAAACTCTCTTTGATTTTTTATTGTAGAAATTCATTTATTTCACCTCTTTTACATTAATTTTATTTGAAAGGTTGTGGTAGGTTATGGCTATTCCTGTAGCGTCCATACTGATAGTAATCTTTATTCTCTGGCTGCAATATGAGATGAAGAAAAGCGGAAAGACATCTAAAAAATCGCTTGATCTCTTCTGGCAGAAGGAAAGCGAAGCCAACTTAACACGTCGCAAGGACATTACACAACTTACTTACCTAACTGTCTCCTTAGATTCTCTTCCTATGCAGGACCTGGAGGACGATACCCTCAATTCCTATCGTGATACGATCCGTAAATATGCTGCCCGCAAAATGGTTAACCTGTCCGACCATACCAATACTGAACTAAAATTCGAATATGGTGTCGCAAACTATAATCATCTGTCCGAATATGATAATAATTACACTGCCTTTGTAGGTATGCTCCAGAAGTGGGCAACACGGCTTTACAACAAAGGCTATCTCCCCGAAGCACAAGCTGTCCTTGAATTCAGTATCTTTTCATGTCTGACGGATGTTACCAATGCATATCGGATGCTAGCCAAACTATATCAAAACCATAAGAATTCCGATAAAAACGATTCTCTTCTCGAGATAATTCATCAAACCAAAATCAAAGAGAAAGAAAAGCTAATCCAGGAGCTGACATCAATAATAAATCATATCTCCTGATCGAATCCCATGCCCGCATTGTAATACGGTAGGTACGTCTTATATCATTATAAATTATGAGTCTAAATGTAATGTTTATTCTATGATATTTTCTCAAAACAGGCAAGATTTTTTTATATATTTTTGGTTCGGTTGTTCTTCACATAGATGCATTCCTCTCTAAGGAAGCATTCCTGGCACTTCGGACTTCTGGCAGTACAGATCGTTCGCCCTAGAGTAATAATCTGTATATTATATGGGATCCATTGCTCCTTTGGGAGCAGCTTCATCAGATCAAATTCAATCTTTACCGGATCCTCTTCCTTCGTAAACCCAAGTCTTATTGAGATACGTTTTACATGGGTGTCTACCACTATGCTGGGCTCCTGATAGATATTACCACGAATGACATTCGCTGTCTTTCTGCCGACACCGGCGAGATTGGTTAAGGCATCGATATCACTAGGTACCTCTCCGTTATATTTTTCTACCAAGGTCTTAGCACAGGCAATAATATTCTTTGCCTTATTCTTATAAAAACCGGTAGAGTGGATATCCTTTTCCAGCTCCTCCTGTTTTGCCTCTGCTAAAGCATGAATACTCGTATATTTCTTAAATAGGTCCTTTGTTACGATATTCACGCGAGCATCTGTACATTGAGCACTTAAGATGGTAGCGATGAGTAGCTGCCAGGGTGTCTCATGGTCCAGAAAAATCTTTGACTCTGTTGTATACTCCCGGTTTAGAGCTGCAATCACACGCTCCATTCTCTCCCGTTCTTTTTTTGATATTCTTTGGTTAGCCAAGCTATTCCTCCTCTCCACTTCCTTATCTATAATTAGACGACATCAGCTATAGAATGGTAACACCTGCTGATTTTGTAATAGGATCCCTTACACTGTAATTAAATATTATCGTTGATTCTTTTTTAACAGCGATACCCTCTGCTACTGCTGCCTCGATATCATAAGTAAAATTCTCGATGTGAATCAGCTTGTTCTCCTTACGGAGCTTATCATATAAGTCCTTATAATTCTTCAACGGGTGATTGATTGCGAAGGTTGGTCTGCTCTTCATATCTTCACGTAAGAACAGGTCCATAATAAGTATTTCCTCAAACAACACTTCCAACCCTGATTCCTTCTCTGCCCGCGGCTGTGCCTGCAGAATTATCTCTTGGAAGAAATCAGATAGTATCTCATATCGTTTCATTCTGCTATGCGCCTGCCGATCCATCTGTTTATTCTGATAGAAGATGGAAAGCTCCTCATACAGCTTCATCGGCGAAGAATAAAAATGTTCCAGATAGCCGATTGCGTTCGCAAACTGTCCACTATTGTAATAAATCTCAACCATATCGCAGATACCCTTCAAATCCAGCAGTTCCTCATAGGAAAGATGATTGGTAGAGAGCACCTCATAAGGCGGATGCTCACGATATATAATACCATAGTCCTGACTCGCTGCTTCCATCGGCGAACCCTTTAATACCTTAAGAAATCCCAACTGTAGCTGGTCCGGTTTCATCTCATACACCTCTTGGAAGGAACGCTCAAAGGAAGCGTAGTCTTCAAAAGGCAGTCCGGCAATCAGGTCCAGATGCTGGTGTATGTTTCTTCCTGCCCTAATCCGTTCAACATTGCGTCGCAGTAAGTTCAGATCCATCTTTCGGTGAATTGCCTCCACGGTATCCGAATTCGTGGTCTGAACCCCGATCTCAAACTGCACCTGTGCAGGCCGGAGGGATGCCAGGAGTTGCAGCTCCTCCTCTGTAAGTAGATCTGCCGATATCTCAAAGTGGAAGTTGGTGACTCCATTGTCGTGTTCCTTAATAAATCGCCAAATCTCCATCGCATGTGCCTTCTTACAGTTGAAGGTTCGATCAATGAACTTCACCTGCGGAACCTTCTGCTCCAGTAGAAATTGAAGTTCCTGCTTAACCAGCCCTATCTCCCGAAATCTTATGGTCCGTTCGATGGAAGACAAGCAATAGCTGCAGGAGAAGGGACATCCACGACTGCTTTCATAATAGATAATCCTGTTCTTAAAGTCCTCCATCTCTTCGTAAGGAAAGGGTATCTCACTAAGTTCTAGTATTTCTCTTGACTTTGTCATTCTTACCTGATGATCTTCACGATATGCTATCCCATCAATCTGATCCAGAGATCGTATTCCCTCGGTATAATGCTGTAACACCTCCAGGAATGTCTGCTCCCCTTCCCCTATCATGATGCCGGTAAGCTCAGAATGTTTCTCTAGGCATGTGATTGCATCATAGGAGACTTCCGGACCACCAAACCATAGCTTTGCATCCGGCTGAACCTTCTTTAGTTCTTTCACTACTCTTAAGATAATCTCAAAATTCCATATATAACAGGAGAAGGCAATCACATCCGCTTTCTCCATGTAAATTCCTCGAAGGATATCCTCCTCAGAATGATTAATCGTATATTCCGCTAACGCGACATGCCCTGCCGCACTATACTTATTTGCATATGCCCGAAGACTATAGACAGCCAAATTGGAATGAATATATTTTGCATTGACTGCAACCAGCAGCAGCTTCATAGGTAATCTCCTTTTCTTCATAGATCTCTCACGAACCAATTCTATCATAAGTATTGCCCTTCTAGCTACCCAATTTAGAAAAATTTAAGATTCCTTAATTTATAATATAACTAGATCAGAGCGTTTTAATAAATCTCATTCTTTTTCCCCAGTTTGCGCTATATCGTAGTAAATCGACTCCCCCGACTTTCGGATAAAAGGTAATCATTATGGTACAATATCTATATTAAACGAAGTCATGCTGTCTAGACAGATTCGACATGATGTGATATAGTGAAATTTAAACTAAATTGTTTTAGGAGGCTACTATGTTATCGTTTGAATCAATTACCGCTGATAATATATGTAAAACATCAGAGTATTTTAAATATAAAATCAGTCGGACAAGTGATTACACCATTGGTGCTATGTATATGTGGAGAGATTTCTATCAGTCCAGCTTCACGATTTATGAAGATATGATTTTATATAAGGTTAAATTTTTAGATCACATTTCTTTTACCATTCCTGTAGGTAGCGGCTCTCGGACAAAGGCAATGGAAGCCATCCGTGAATACTGTAAGGAGAAAGATATCCCTATGTGGTTCTGTACGGTTCCTGAGGAGGCCGTTCCAATCCTTGTCAATGAATACAACGGAACCCAGCCCTGTACTTCTAACCGAGACTGGGCCGACTATCTGTATAATGCAGATGATCTGGCCGATATGGCCGGTCGAAAATTCAGCGGGCAGCGAAACCATATCAACAAATTCAAGAAGCTGTATCCGGATTATACTTATCAGAGAATAACAACTGAGAATCTCCCACGGGTGATCGAATTTCTAATGGATTATGAGAAAAACCACGGAAAGGAAGCCTCCCTTGCAAGGGAGGAGTTAACAAGAACTTTAGAGCTGGTTCCTTTCTTAGAGAAGTTCAAGCTTCCCGGAGCTTTTATTGAAGTGGACGGAGCAATTGTTGCCCTGTCAATTGGCGAAGTGATAAAGGATACCCTATACTGTCATATCGAGAAAGCCAACCGAGAGTATCAAGGTGCCTATCAGATGATTGTAAAGGAGTTCTCCAGCGATATGCGTGACACCTATGGTATTCAATATATCAACCGAGAGGAAGATGTCGGTGACCTCGGACTCCGAACCTCCAAATTATCCTATCATCCCGTTGCATTGTTGGACAAGTACTGCGTACTCGTTCCTTAGAAGAGTCTATAATGCGGTTTTTCTTCCTTCAAGATCAGGTGTCGCAGCAGGTCATCAAGTAATATTGCCGGTAGGGATAAGAAGAACCAGAGATTGGTATAGAGCAGGCATATCTGTCCCAGAAGATTATAGGGTTGGTCGGAGTAATCCCATACCCCAAGCTTAAACCAGAGGTTGACGATAATACCAACTACCAATTCAACGGATGTAATAATCAGCGCTGAGATGACCATTTGGCTAAGAATGGACATATTCCAGGAGTATACCTCATTCAGAAGTCCAATCATCACAAAGCAGATGCCGCCAGCAACCAGCATCGATACGTGGGAATAACCACGGCTCAGAATTTCAATACCGCCGTAGAGAAAACCACCGGTCAAGAACAGGAAGGTGTATTTAAGAAATCGATTATAAACTAAAAGCATATGTTTCCCCCATTTATGTTTATTCTGGCATTATCTCTTGTGTGAGATAAACCACTTTGACAGATATCAATATTGAATACTTTAAGTGCCTGCTCTGTAGGCACTTTTTTCTTGCATAAAGAACTACGCCCTATGACAATAATCTTATCAAGAGTTTTTTGTTTCTATATTAATATACTCAGAACCATGGAAGAATATATCGATTTTTAGTTTTGGAAGAAA
>JAQZBA010000265.1 GCA_029239365.1 Herbinix sp.
GAGCGGTCCATAAAGCCGTATTCAATAAGGTATCGTCGAAGAGTAGGATAGTCATCATAGATATCTTTGAGTATCTGATTAACTTCCTTCTCCGGATAGATTTTACCTTTTTCAAATTGTTCCATAATCTTCTGGAGCGTTACGATTTTCTTCTTTTCTTTGGCAGAAAAGATCTTTAATTTAAGTGGAGAGAGACTTGAGAATACGGTAGCCAGTATCTTCTCCCGTTCTTCTATCGTAACAATATAGCGGTCATCGACCATCTTGGCACCTTCGTGAATTGGTATCAGGCGGTCTTTGCCACTGGGTGGGGCTTCCATTGCCAGTTCATAGAGTGACAGATAGAGCTTTGCCTGCTTTGCCTTTTCTCGAAAACTGAACTTCTGGTGTCTTACCGTGGAAGCGGAGATGCCCAGAGAGGAAGCAATCTCCTGATCTGTCAGCCCCTGTTGTATTAAGCCAAGGAGTTCCTTCTGTTTATCGGTAATCGAATTATATTTACTATCGGAATCCAGGAGGCGATGAAACATGCCATTATGCTCCTGCTCCACATGAAGCTTGATAGCTCTAAAAGCTTCATAGTAACGGTCACCGTACCGGAAGATTTCGCCCGGCTCAAATACAGCACCACAGACCAGACAATGATAGGTCTTAGTATCGGTATGATAGCAGTATCCGTTCTTGATATCTTCAATGGGATATTCATCAAAGCTGATATTCATGTTACCCTCCTGATTTCATACATAATATAAATATATAATATAATTGTTTATCAATATTGTCAACAAATAATAATATAATTGTTACTTAGCGATATCACAGACTGAAATAGAGTACGTAGGAAGGATCCTATTAATGCTTGTTATTCAAGAATTCGTTATATTTTTGAAATATTTACAGGAGATTACATAGATGCGATGGAAATATTAGACAGAATGCGAAGATAAGTGTATAATAAGAACTATAAAAATATTGAATGGGGGTTAGATCGTGGCTAAGCTGTATAAGAACTTTTTTAAGGACCAGGATATTCTTTTTGTTGGATACTCATCAAGGAACAATGCCTATTGTAAGGAAATCTATCAGGCATTTATGAACAATCAGATGAGGGTGTATCCCTACAATACAAAAGAGAACGCTACCTATGATGTTAAGGTTTATCAGAAACTAGAGGAGCTGAAAACTATTCCGAAGAGCGCATTCGTTCTTCTGAGTAAGAGCAATGCTGCTGTAGCGGTTAAGGAATTAATTGATAAGGGTGTGAAACGAATTTTGTTCCGTGTGGCTGATCCGGCGACCTTAGCTGAATGTGAGAAGGCTGGTGTGGAAGCCACTGTCGGCTGCCCCATGATGATCTATGGAACCGGATTACATAAGTTCCATGCTTTTTTCGCAGGAGTAAAATAAATGACGACTTTTCCGATGCTGCGTGTAAAAAGATCGAATGAGCATATGCTGTCGGATGTATTTAAAGTATTAGCGCTGTATCACCTGCCAATATGGATCGAGGATCCGGTAGGGATATTGCGCTTTATTTTACTGGTGGCAGTAGGAGGACTTATCGATGGTATCTTCAGTCTGATTCGATATAAGAAGCTCTGGTGCTGCGCCTCCGGTGCGGTAACTGCAGCTATCATAAGCTTGTTATCGAGTGGCGCGCCTCTATGGGGACAGCTTCTGGGAATTACGATTGCACTGGTGATAGGCAAGCAAATATGGGGAGGAACCGGTAAGAATATCCTCAATCCAGCCTTGGTAGGATTAATTCCGATCATGCTTTTATTTGACCTGTCCTACCCGGAGTTTGCAAAATCATATTTTTATATTCCGGCATTGCTCTTAGGCTTATTGTTTCTAAAGGTACGCCCCTTTGCCGGAATAGGTTACATGGTTGGTATGCTTACTGGTCTTTATCTAAATCAGGAGCTCACTCTTTGGAGCATCCTTACCTCCGGAGTTCTATTCTGGGGTTGCTTAGTCATGACGGATCCGGTTACGGTAACAAAAAACCGAATTGCAGGAAGTGCTGCGGGCTTTTTGGCTGGCTTTGGAGGGCTCCTTTTTAACGCTGTGCCTGTTGCGGCTCCACTCTGTATTCTACTGATGAATCTTTTCTCTGCCGTGGTCGAGACCTCAGCCGGGAAGAATCAAGAAGGACAGAAAGCAAGATTGGCTCTTCCCAGAGCGGTGTCAAGTAAGCATTATGAGAAGAAGCTGATTGACTTAACGCAACTCGCTAATAAGGTACCATTATCAGAAGCAGAGGTATCAAAGCTATCTGTGGAGGATATCCTACAACAGATTAAGCATAGTGAATTATTTGGTATGGGAGGTGCAGCGTTCCCTACCTACCGTAAGCTTGAGACCCTTCTTACTTCGGAAGAAGAGAAGTACTTTATCATCAATGGAGTAGAATGTGACCCGGGATTAATTCATGATGCCTGGCTACTTCGCAACTTTCATAAGGAGATCCAGAGAGGAATCGAGCTAATCAGAAGATGTACCAGCTTCACAGGAACCTATCTTGCGGTGAAGAGTGTCGATGGATTAACTTATCCCGATTACATAAAGCTTCATCAGGTTAAGGATCTCTATCCCATAGGTGCGGAAAGAATCTTAATCGCAGAGGTTCTAGGTAAGCAGCTGACTAACCGGCAGATACCTGCTGAAAGAGGAGTACTTGTACTCAATGCTCAGACTGTGTATGCAATCTATGA
The DNA here is from genome assembly GCA_029239365.1 of Herbinix sp. GTDB lineage: Bacteria > Bacillota > Clostridia > Lachnospirales > Lachnospiraceae > Mobilitalea. The sequence goes on from JAQZBA010000265.1 coordinate 2,718, forward strand.
GGCGATCTATCTGAAGAAGGCCGCTGATACCAGAATACTGACGGTAGCAGACTTGAATTTAAAGTCCGCCCAAGTCGTTCGCGCGAAGCTTGGCATGAAGCTACGCGGTATTATGGAGGCTGTTTATCCGGGAGCAGTTAACCTATATGTCGGAGGAGGCATAATGCAGGCTTCTCTTGCAGAAGAGGAGGATGTTGTTGACCAATCTGTGAATTTTATAGCAACAGGGAGTTATCCGACTTATAAGGAATCACCCCAATGCTCCAAGTGCGGCAGCTGCAGCAGGTATTGCCCATGTGGTCTCAAGGTGAATCTGATTGCGGATCTCATAGATTTGGGAAAAGTTGAGGAGACAATAAGATATAACGTAAGTGAATGTATTGGCTGCGGAAGCTGCAGTTATCTCTGTCCCGCAGGTAGAAATCTTGCGGCAAGAGTAACCTTGGCAAAGAATGCATTGCGATAAATAGCAAGGTCGGGTGAGAAAAAATATACAAGGTGAATCTATGTGCATAGGTATACATCTGGACTTGCCTTTCCCTCATGCGGAATAGATCATCCGCAATCGGCCGGTCTGCGCCATCTGCATAGCTATACACATAGATTCACCCCTCTACATGTTGGATGCTGGACTCGAACCATGCACATAGATACATCTGGACTTTCCTTACCCTCATGCGGAATAGGCTAGTATTTAATTTCATAAATTGGACATATTAACTAGCAGTAAAAAATTAATTATATGCGGAGGTTATTTATGTCTAAGAATGTAATGGAACGTCCGGAGGGCCGTGTGAGTTATCATGACTCTGTGGAAGAGATGCTGATAAGAATTAAAGAGGATGGATTGTCCAGTGTATTCTCAAGATGGGATGAGCAGGAGAAGATAAGGTGCACATACTGTCTGAAAGGTAATAGCTGTTGGCTGTGTACCAGTGGTCCCTGTAGAATTAGTGACAAAGCCGGTGCAGAACGCGGAGTATGCGGTATTGACCGTGATGCGATGGCGATGCGTAATATGTTGATTCGTAATATTATGGGTGCGGCAACCTATGGACATCATGCTTATGAGGCTTTTCGCACTCTGAAGGCAACAGCCCTGGGTCAAACTCCATTTGTAATTAAGGATACGGACAAGCTTCGGTGGATGTGTGAAAAGACCGGAATTGATACGAATCAGGATATGAACCAGATGGCCTTGGCTTTAGCGGAGCTGTTGGACCGGGAAATGAAGGTAACACCGGATGAAGAGAGTATCATGGTAGAAGCGTTTGCTCCTAAGAAGAGAAAGCAGCTATGGAGGGATCTTCATCTATATCCAAGCGGTGTTCAGCACGAGGTAGAGAATAGTATCGCCAGTTGTCTTACGAATGTCGATGGTGACTATGTTTCCCTAGCGAAGAAAGCCTTACGGCTAGGACTCGCAACGATTTATTCAGCACAGATTGGTCTGGAGATGACCCAGGATATATTGTTTGGTACGCCGATGCCGCACGAAGTAGAGGTTGACCTTGGCATTATGGATCCGGACTATGTGAATATCGCCTTCAACGGTCATCAGCCGTGGATTGGCGTGGCAACCCTACAATTAGCTAAGCAGGAAAAATATCAAGAAATGGCTAGAAAGGTAGGGGCGAAGGGAATTCATATCGTGGGCTCCATCGAGACCGGGCAGGAGATGCTACAACGTTTTGAGGTGGATGATGTATTCGTCGGTCTCATGGGTAACTGGCTTGCAATCGAGCCATTTCTTGCAACCGGAACCGTGGATGCTCTTGTTATGGAAGAGAACTGTTCCCCTCCGAATATGGAGGAATATGCCAAGAAATATCAAGTGGCTCTAGTCAGTGTCAGCACAATTATTGCAGTTCCCGGTCTGGACCTTGAGATGCCTTATTATCCGGCTAAAGCAGGGGAGATGGCGGAGAGTTGTATCAATATTGGAATTGAGAACTTTAAGAAACGTCATGGAACAATTAAACCAATGGTGCCTAGGTATAAACGGAAAGCGATTGCAGGATTCTCCACGGAGGCAGTATTAAAGGCAGTGGGTAACGACTTGGGTGCTCTCGTAGATGTAATTGCAAAAGGCCAGATTAAAGGTGTTGTAGCTTTGGCAAACTGCTCGACCTTAAGAAACGGACCTCAGGATTGGAACACCGTCAACCTGACGAAGCAGTTGATTAAGAGAGATATTCTTGTGGTTGCCGGTGGCTGTGGTAATCATGGTCTGGAGGTTGCGGGAATGTGTAGTCTGGAGGCAGCAGACGAAGCAGGGGAAGGACTAAAGGGCATCTGTAAAGCCTTAAATATCCCTCCGGTATTAAGCTTTGGAACCTGTACCGATACAGGTCGGATCTCCATGTTGGTGACAGCGCTGGCAGATCATCTTGGGGTTGATACCTCCGAACTTCCAATTGCAGTAACAGCTCCGGAATGGATGGAACAGAAGGCGACCATTGACGGACTATTTGCCGTAGCTTATGGAGCCTATACCCATCTGTCCCCCACTCCATTTATTACAGGAGCACCACGACTGGTGGCACTATTGACCGAAGGAGTAGAGGAACTAACCGGTGGCAAGATAGCACTTGGGGATGATCCAATCCAAGTGGCAGAAGGTATCGAAGCGCATATTATGAAGAAACGTCAGAAGCTTGGGCTGGCATAGGCAACTGAAAACAATATGAAATGTCGTCATTTAAAGTATGTATCTATATTCAGGGAAGCTGCGAGAATTAAGCAGCTTCCCTACCATATGCAATGATGCTGTTAATATACATAAGGATTATAAGACTGAATTTTTTGTTGGTCCAAGAGGTTGACACAATGTAATAT
>JAQZBA010000266.1 GCA_029239365.1 Herbinix sp.
TCTTAAGCTTTCTATCCGGATATCGACAAGATAGCAAGCAGCAGATGAATGGTCTGCTGGAATACTTGATGAACAAGGTGGATTATAATGATAAAGAAGCGGTACTATTGGTGTACCAGCTCTATTCGGTTAGCAGGGAAGAGGGATTTACCTTCACCCATATGTATGAGGTGCTTCATAAGAGCAGAAAGAGTGAAGCTGAGAGTAAAGTAATAACGGACAGAGATGCAAGAGATGAGATTTCTAAGCTCACGAAGGAGATTAGTAGCAAAGAGGGTGACCTAATAGTAGAAGAGCGTAGCCATACAATAGAAGAGGTGGCTCGGATTGAAAACCAAGGTCAGGGTGCAGAAAGAAAGTCCTTGTTTCGCGGAATTAGAAATCAAGGCATGTCAATGGAACAAAATAATTATCTCAGTCAAATACCGGTTGTTATGGAGAAGAGCGAGGAAGAACAGGAAGTTTTGTGCTATCCGATCATCACGTATGTTTTTACCGGAATCTGTGTATTGGCTGGCATTTTAATCCTTGTTCTGGGCTTTACATCCGGAATTCTTTATAACTCTTATGGTGAACGGATAGAATATAGTAAGATATTAGGATTAACATTAGTTCTTCTATGTGTAGAAGCTTATCTGATGAGAAAGATTTGGGACAAAGAGAATAAGCTAGTGAAGATAGTGACCAAGAGCGAGTACATTGACCCTAGACTGGAAGGTGATAGGATATCATATGATATGAATCGTAAGGATTGTTTTGATAACGAAGGGAATCTAACTGTATCGGATTCTTCCTATCTTACAAGAAGGGAATATAACTTATTGCAGAGCTTATCACAGAATACGAGTTCACTTCCTAACAGTAGTGAGTCGCAGGAAGCATTAATCCCAAAGCCGGAGGTGAACATATCCTATGAGGAGGATAGTAATCCGACCTGTGTATTAAGTGACTTTAATACTTCAAAGATTAAGAAAGCAGAGGTGATCTTGAGGTCTTTAGAAGAGGAACACTATTCATCGATTTCTGCGTCGGAATTCCCCTTTTTTATCGGAAAACTACGCAAAAATGTGGATTACTGTATCGAAAAGGACGTTGTTAGTAGATATCATGCTAAGATTACCATGGAAGAGGAGCGCTTTTACATAACGGATCTAAATTCCACGAATGGAACTTTTGTGAATGAGACGATGTTACAGACCTATGAGAAGGTAGAAATTAGACATGGGGATACAATTGCACTTGCTAATTTAAGATTTGAGCTTGTATTAAGTTAGACTACGTTTGACATAAGAAGATATAAGGATACTAGTAAGTTTTTGGTATGGGTATATTCCGATTATCTTCACGATATATCATCCATATATAAACTTCCATATAATAATGGTGCTGATTTCTTTGATTGAATAGAACAAAGCATTACTTAAAACGTCATCAGTAAGCCGATAAAAGGGTTACGTGGAACCTGCTGCAGTAGCATTATGCAGCAGGTTTTGTAACGTACAAAGACCTTGTAAATATTGGCACAAAAGGGTACAATAAATAGGTAAGAATAAGACTTTATCTCATGATAGGAGGTTTTACATGAAGCGACGATATGATATAATCCTTGCGGTTATACTGATATCATTTCTTGCTATTGCCAACTTCGTAGGGAATGCTGTTATCAAGGGTGTACTGCTTTTTCTGTTTGCTTGTGTCTTAGCTGTGAATACTGCTCTAAAACTGAAGTCGAAGATAAATGATAAGATTGGTGAGCAGATATTTTATTGGGCATTGTTGATATTAGATGGGATACTTGCAATTGGAGCAATTATTGTGATTGTAATATCTGTAATAGGTGATTAATTCGCCTGGAAGGCTTCGGAGGTTATGGGATGAAACAATATATTATGGCTCTTGATCAGGGCACAACTAGCTCAAGATGTATTATTTTTGATAAACAGGGAAAAATGAAAAGCGTTGCGCAGAAGGAATTTACTCAGATTTATCCGAAGCCCGGTTGGGTGGAGCATGATCCGATGGAGATCTGGTCCACACAGATATCCGTTGCTACAGAAGCAATGGCGAAGCTTGGGATCAACGCCAATGAGATAGCCTCCATCGGTATTACGAACCAACGTGAGACTACGATTGTCTGGAATAAGAAGACAGGACAACCTGTCTATAATGCGATTGTTTGGCAATGCCGTAGAACCTCGGATATGATCGAGGACCTGAAGACAAAGGGCTACGAGCCTTATATTAAGGAGAAGACCGGATTAATTCCGGATGCGTATTTCTCCGGAACTAAGATCAAATGGATTCTCGACCACATCGAAGGTGCACGGGAGCAGGCAAAGAACGGAGAACTGCTCTTCGGTACCGTCGATACCTGGATTATATGGAACCTGACTAAGGGGAAGACCTTTGTCACTGATTATACCAATGCTTCCCGAACGATGCTTTTTGATATCAAGAAGCTGACTTGGGATGAGAAGATTCTTGCAGAGCTTGATATTCCGGTACAGATGCTAGCTGAGGTTAAGCCTTCGAGCTGCATCTATGGCTATTCCGATCGTTCTCTATTCGGGGACGCAATCGCAATCGCCGGAGCAGCAGGGGATCAGCAGGCAGCCCTCTTTGGTCAATGTTGTTTTAGTAAAGGTGAGGTGAAAAACACCTATGGTACCGGTTGCTTTCTATTGATGAACACAGGAAAGGAAGCAATCATGTCCCAGAATGGACTGATTACCACGATTGCAGCTTCTACCGGTAATGAAGTTAATTATGCCTTAGAGGGTAGTGTGTTTGTTGCAGGAGCTGCGATTCAATGGCTTAGAGATGAGCTTCAATTAATTCGCAATGCAGCAGAAAGTGAAAAATTCGCCTTACAGGTATCAGATACAAATGGAGTCTATGTTGTACCTTCCTTCACCGGACTTGGTGCTCCTTATTGGGATCAATATGCAAGAGGTGCTATCGTTGGTATCACCCGTGGTTGCAATCGGGATCATATCATCCGTGCAACGCTGGAGGCCATCGCATATCAGACACAGGATGTACTTCGTGCCATGGAGGTAGATTCGAATATAACATTAAAGTCTCTGAAGGTTGACGGTGGCGCTTGTGCGAACCGTTTCCTGATGCAGTTCCAGGCAGACATTCTGAATACTGAAGTCCAGAAACCTGAATGCATCGAGACAACAGCACTAGGTGCAGCTTATCTGGCAGGCCTTGCAGTTGGATTCTGGAAGGATCAAGAAGAGATTAAGACCAACTGGGCCTTGGCAGAAACCTTCCGTCCCGATATGAATAAAGAGAGACGTGACAGTTTACTTGCCGGCTGGAAGAAGGCTGTGAAACGTTCCTTCGCTTGGGAGGATTAGAAAAGGATAAAGCATGATAGAAGAAAGACTGGAACAAAGCTTTACCAAACTGGGATACCAAAGAATTAACTCGAATGCAGCTGGGATCTATCTGTTCTATCATATCGAGGGTATGGAGCTGACAATTGTATCCGTCATTCATGCCATTACCGGCAACGAGCTGATGAAGGAGCAGTATGAGCATATCCTGGAGCAAATCAAAGATAAATATAGAAAATCCTATCCTCACAGAATTCGATTGTTAAGTCTGATTCTTACCGCATCGGTAGACAGGGTAAAGCATTTTTGTATTGAGAATAGAGAGGATGAGCATTGGATTATTGATATCGATGCAAAGCGGTTAATCATTTATGAGAATCAATCCAATGTATTTTCCGACATAAGAGAGCAACTCGAGGCACTTCTATTTGAAGAAGCCATGCGAAGTCAGGTCAATCAGGAGCCGGTTCATAATAGGGTCTACCCCGGAGCAATGGGTCATGATTTGAAGACTGAGAGGCAAGACAACGTTCAACCGAGATATAAGCTATTTACGCTAATGAATACCATAATAATTGTTATTAATGTTCTCGCATTTCTATTGTTACATTATGTACCGATCTTTGGTGGAGAGGGTAGAATGCTTACGAGAGGAGCACTATCCTGGCATTTTGTGTTAACAGAGAAGGAATATTATCGGGTACTGACCTCGATGTTTATGCACTCAGACTTTAGCCATCTCTTTAATAATATGCTGGTATTGATCTTTGTTGGTGATAATTTAGAACGGGCCGCAGGTAAGTTCCGATATCTTTTCCTATATTTTGGCACGGGAATTCTTGCAGGGATTACTTCTATCGGTTATAATATGTGGAAAGAAAACGGTCAGTTTTTAGTGGGAAACAGTGTGTTTTCCATTGGTGCTTCCGGAGCTATCTTTGGTGTAGTAGGTGCTATGCTCTTTATCGTAGCAATCAACCGGGGACGTCTTGAGGATATTAGCACGAGACAGATGGTACTGTTTGTAGTATTCAGCCTCTATGGCGGAATCGTAAATACACAGATTGATCAGGCGGCTCATATCGGTGGTTTCCTAGCGGGTATTCTGCTGGCGGCAATCGTATACCGACGTCCGAAGCGAAGAAATGGAGAACAGCCGGCGTAAAATACCGGATAGATGAAGTCATTGCTGAATTCACAGAGGCAGCAGGAGGAGAGGTTATTGCATGAAAATTAATATCTATTACGGTGGACGAGGGTTGATCGAGGATCCGACGCTCTATGTAATGAGTAAGATGACAACAGTATTGGAGGAGCTTCGGGTACAGGTGACCAGATACAACCTCTATGAAGAAAAGAATGCAATTTCAATGCTTCCTAAGACCTTGAAGGAAGCAGATGGTGTGATCTTAGCAACATCCGTGGAATGGTTCGGAATTGGCGGTCTGATGCAGCAGTTTCTGGATGCCTGTTGGCTCTACGCTGACAAGAATAAGCTAAGTAAGTTATATATGCTTCCGGTAGCCATAGCGAATACCTATGGAGAGAGGGATGCAGAGCTCTATATGATTAAAGCATGGGAGATTCTAGGTGGACTTCCGGTCAATGGCCTAGGGACATATGTGGATGACCATGTCGAATTCGAGACAAATAAGGATTATGCAGATATCATTGAGAAGAAGGCAGAAGTCTTCTATCGTACCATTCACCAGAAGACAAAAGCACTCCCTACCAGTAATACTGCAATAAAGCAGAATGTTTTACGCACTAGCTCAATTACTCTCACTCCGCAAGAAAGCGAACAGTTGTCGGTCTATGTTTCAGATGATACTTATGTGAAGAAGCAGAAAGAGGATATCGAGGAGCTGACACAGTTATTTAAGGAAATGCTCGATACCAATTCGGATGGTGAATCCGGGCAGGAGTTTATCAAGAATCTAAAGGATAACTTTCATCCGCTGGATGACTTTTCTGCCTCCTATTCCATTCAATTGTCAGACACGAAGAAAAACCTCGTCGTTGAGATTAATGATAAGCGTCTGAAATGTTACTATGGCGAGAAAGCGGATGCCGATGTAATGGCTAAGACTACCCGTGCGGTGATGAACAAATTAGTATTCGGAAGAATTACATTCCAAGGTGCCTTTATGTCAGGAGACCTGACAGCAAAAGGTAATTTTAAGACCCTTCGTACCTTTGA
>JAQZBA010000267.1 GCA_029239365.1 Herbinix sp.
GAATTCCTTCACGGTAAGCATCAACAGTATCGTAATCCGTATTCGCTTGTACATATTCTAAGTTTAATTCAGGAACCACTTCTTTCTTGATTGCATTTACGGTTACCTTAAATACTACGTCCTGTCCTGCCAATTCAGGTGAGTTAGAATAATCCTCGGGGAAGGTAAGCTCAATTTCAACCTTATCTCCAACTTTCGTTCCGATCAGCTTCTCTTCGAATCCCGGAATAAACTGATTTGATCCAATTGTCAGGTCGGTTGCAGTTGCAGTACCGCCTTCAAAAGCAACGCCATCCTTCAGACCTTCATAATCGATATTAGCAATATCACCGTTTTGAACATCGGTTCTGTCCGTAATCTCTTCGTTTGTGGTATGTGCCGTCAGATCCTCTTGAATCGCTGTATCAACATTTGCATCCGTTACCTCTAATTTAGTTACAGTAACTTCGATACCTTTGTATTGACCTAACTTTATAAAATCGCCAACTACAAAATCTTCTTTTACAACTTCGATTTTATCTGTAGTTGTAGTACCTGTTGTATCCGTTGTATCTGCAGGGTCTGTTGTATCAGCCGTATCTGCTGTATCTGTTGTATCTGTACCCTCTGTTTCTGTGGCTGTATTCTGGTCTTTGTCTTCACTGTTATCATTTAAATCATTCTTCTTGCTACATCCCCCAGCGAGCATTATCATACATATGCCCACAATTAATATTAAAACCCTTTTCTTCATCCTTTAATTCCTTTCTTTTTACGAACGCAAGACAATCTGCCTTTGCAGAACTTTTATATAATAAATACTATATTCCTTTATATCACATCTTGGCTGAAAAAGAAAGTATAAATCTAGAATTCACAAATATTTCAAATATACTGAACTATATGATTTAAGGCTGCTTTGACAACAGCTAAATCCAAGTGGTATTGGTACTCATAACAGCTGCTCACTAAACCATGTTTGTATCACTCAGAGTAAAGAAAGTGTATGTGCAAATTGACGAAGCCTAGTTTACAGAAGTGCTTTTGTCACTCTAATCCTTTTACATAAAAAAGACTCCATGTCGATCATCGGCAGGATGGAAACATAACCGAACCTTCGACATAGAGCCTGTTAAATTGATCTAAATTTTTTCATAACGATTTACATCTACTACGAAAATGGTAGCACCGCCGACATTTACCACGTTCATGGATGCATATTCACCGGTGCCAACGGAGTTCGAGATAATCTGTTGTCTGGGCCCACATTCCTTTTTCACAATATTAATTACTTCTTCAACCTTCTCTTCCTCTGTACCGATCATTAAAGTGGTATTTCCTTCCCTTAAAAAACCGCCGGTGGATGCAAGTTTGGTAACATAAAAGCCCTGTTTATTTAAAGCTTCCGTAACATAACTATTATCTATTTTACGTACGATTACATAGATTAATTTCATAGGACCCCTTCCTTTCAATAAATAATCAACATTACTTCACTGTCTATGATTATTGACAATTTCTATGGAATCTTTTGAACAGTAATGGTCTACGTTCTCAGGTTAATACTTTAATACTATCCCTTCAACATTTGTATTCGAGCTATGCTCGGCTGTTAATTTATTTTTGTTAAAATCTACTATTACAGTTTAATTATATAATAAATGCCATGGATTGTAAAGGCAAAGTGATTTACAATCCTTTAATTTACATTATAAAAACCTGTTTGAGTCATTGTATATTTAAATAATAATTTATATAGAAGTTTCCTGACTGTTTAAAAAACAGACCTCCAAATATTAACGAAGGTCTGTCTTTCTGTTTATCTTATATTTTGATTATCTTTCATTTGGACTATCTGTTACTGCGTATTATTTTAGAGCCTTTCTACCCCGAGAGTTACATCTTCTCCGTTTATGCTCCAATCCTTAATGAAGCCCTGTGCTTTGTCTAATATCACCTCTTCGGCCAGAACCTCGGACTTGATTTCTTCCGCGTTACGCTCCAAGATGGCTTTAATCTTTTCATTACCGTTCATGGATACACGGATATGATCCATTACTTCAAAGCCAGCGTCCTTACGCATTGTCTGTATCTTGCTGATAATCTCTCTTACGTTGCCTTCTTCAATCAGTTCCTCAGTAAGGTTAGTATCCAGAACAACCGTAATTCCATGATCAGAATCCGATACATAGCCCTCCGTTTGTGCAGCCTCAATTAATAAATCCGCCTTATCGAGTACGGCTTCAGAACCCTCTAAATTAATCTTTAACTGGCCAGTGGCATTGATTTCATCCATTGCTTTATTTCCCTCTAATTCTGCAAGTAAGGTACGGATTGCTCCGATCTGCTTACCAAACTTCGGTCCCAGAGTTTTTAGCTGTGGCTTAAAATTATAGGAAGTAAAGTTTCTAACATCATCCGTAAATAATACCTTTTTTACATTCAGCTCTTCCTCAATGATATCCTTATAGAAGTCGGAAAGTGTAGTCTCCGCTTTTACATACATCTTGCCGATCGGCTGACGGTTCTTAATATTAGCTGCGTTTCTGCAGGCACGGCCAAGAACAACCACTTCCAGTACCTCTTCCATATTCTCCTCCAGCTCGGTATCAATCCATGCTTCGTTACAAGTAGGATAATTACAGAGATGAATACTCTTCGGTGCATCTTTATCGATATTAACTACCAAATTCTGATAGATATCCTCTGTCATGAAAGGTATAAACGGTGCCGAAAGCTTTGATACTGTTACTAATGCCGTATATAAGGTCATATAAGCATTAATCTTATCCTGAGGCATTCCCTTTACCCAGAAACGCTCTCTGCTTCTTCTGACATACCAGTTTGAAAGTTCATCTACAAAGTCAGCCAGTATTCTTGCACCTTCGGTAATCCGGTAATGCTCTAAATGTTCATCTACGGATTTCACCAAGGTATTTAATTTGGATAACAGCCATCGATCCATTACTGGTAGCTTATCATAATCCAGACTGTATTTTGTTGCATCAAATTCATCAATATTTCCATAGAGTACATAGAAAGCGTAAGTGTTCCAAAGGGTACCCATAAACTTCCTCTGCCCCTCGGTAACTGCTCCATGATGGAAGCGGTTTGGCAGCCACAACGCTGAATTGATGTAGAAATACCAACGGATTGCATCTGCACCGTGTTGATTTAAAGCATCAAACGGATCCACTGCATTTCCTTTGGATTTAGACATCTTCTGCCCATTTTCATCCTGTACGTGTCCAAGGACAATAACATTCTTAAATGAAGACTTGCCAAAAATTAAAGTTGAGATTGCCAGCAGAGAGTAGAACCACCCTCTTGTCTGGTCTACTGCCTCACTGATAAAATCGGCCGGAAAATTTTCCTCAAAAACTTCTTTGTTCTCAAATGGATAATGCCACTGAGCAAACGGCATGGAACCGGAATCATACCAACAGTCAATGACCGGTTTCACACGGGTCATTGATTTACCGCAATCGGGACATTTAATTGTTACAGCATCAATAAATGGTCTGTGCAGCTCGATATCCTCCGGACAGTTATCGGACATTGATTTCAATTCCTCGATACTTCCGATGCAATGACGGTGTCCATCTTCGCACTCCCAAATCGGAAGCGGAGTTCCCCAATAACGGTCACGGGAAAGCCCCCAGTCCTGTAGATTTTTTAGCCAATCTCCGAACCGTCCCTGTCCGATGCTTTCCGGCATCCAATTGATCGTATTGTTGTTCTTAATCATATCTTCTTTCACTGCTGTCATCTTGATAAACCAAGATTCTCTCGCATAATATATGAGAGGTGTATCGCATCTCCAGCAGAATGGATAGCTATGCTCAAATTTTAAGATCTTAAAGAGTAAGCCTTTTGCTGCAAGTGCTTTCATGATAGGCTCATCCGCTTTCTTACAGAACAAGCCAGCAAACTCGGTTGCTTCAGGCTTAAATTCACCTTTACCGTCAATTAATTGTACAAAGGGCAGATCATACACCTTACCAATTCTATTATCATCCTCACCAAAGGCCGGAGCAATATGAACAACACCGGTACCATCAGATAACGTTACATACGTATCACAGGTAACATAGAAGGCTTTCTTATCCGGTTTTGCATAATCAAATAAGGGTTCATATTCCATAAATTCGAGGTCTTTGCCTACATAAGTCTCTTCTATCTCATAATCACCTTCCAATACACCTAACAGAGCTTCCGCCAAGATGTATTTTTCCGTTCCAACTGCCACCGGTGCTTCTTGTCCGTGGTCATGACCATGATCGTGACCACAGGAGCAGCCATCCTTCTTAATCACATTGCCTTTTGCATCCACAGATACCTTTACTTTAACATAGGTTTCATTCGGATTAACACAAAGAGCAACGTTAGAGGGAAGTGTCCACGGAGTCGTCGTCCATGCGAGAATGTATTCCTTCTCAGTCCCTTTTAATCTAAATTTCGCTATTACTGATTTTTCCTTCACATCCTTATAGCCCTGAGCTACCTCGTGACTGGATAGAGGGGTTCCGCATCTGGGGCAGTAAGGTACAATCTTAAAGCCTTTATATAGAAGGTCTTTATCCCAGATCTGCTTTAAGGACCACCACACAGATTCAATATATTCATTATGATAGGTTACATAAGGATCATTCATATCCGCCCAGAAGCCAACGGTTCCGGAGAAATCCTCCCACATCCCCTTATATTTCCATACACTTTCCTTACATTCCTTTATAAACGGCTCCAAGCCATATTCCTCGATTTGTTCCTTACCGTCGATTCCCAGCTTCTTCTCTACTTCCAGTTCTACCGGCAGTCCATGGGTATCCCAGCCTGCTTTACGCAGCACCTTATAACCCTTCATCGTCCGATATCTCGGAATCATATCCTTAATAACTCTGGTTAAAACATGACCAATGTGTGGTTTTCCATTCGCCGTCGGCGGCCCGTCATAAAATGTATAGGTTTCGCCGTTTTTACGTTCTTTTATACTGGCTTCAAAGATATTATGCTCCTGCCAGAGTTTAAGAACCTTTTTCTCTCTCTCTACAAAATTCAAATCGGTAGACACCTTATCGTACATAGTAATCCTCCATTCTATCATTACAATTTAATTAGGTTTATTTCGGGGGATTTCCCCCTATTAAAATTATTAAAGTTTAAAATATACACAAGAGGTATTATCCTCCATTATTGCTATAAGTATCAATTAGATGAACAAATAAAGTGCTTTGGTACATTTTCCGCACCTGAGCGGATTGCGAAGCAATATACTTTCTTTCCATAAGGTTCGTATCCAAAGCGGAGCGGTTTTTTATGGAATAGGACGCAATTCTATACATAAAAAAGCCCTCATCCGAAAAAGGATGAGAGCATACACTTTCATTAACCACCTGTTTCACATACTTTGCCTCTTGGCATTCATACATTATCCATATAACGGTGGATACCGGCTCAGCCTACTTAATATGATATCCACCACACCTTTGGGCCTTGCAACTAGGGAGTGATTTTCAGGCATCCGCTACTCATACCGGGCTTACACCC
>JAQZBA010000268.1 GCA_029239365.1 Herbinix sp.
GATAGATTCATCTACGGATACAGAAATTAATTTACTGTCATTCTTGTCAGGTTTCTTGTAACGAATACTAATGGTAAGCCATTCGTTGTTATCAAGTGTAGGTACCTCCGACTGATATTTTAGATCTGTATTGATTAGCTCCTGTTTAGAATCTATTTCCAAAATCTCATATAAAGCCGTAATACGATGACCGGCCCCTATATCACCGGCATCCTTTGTATCATCCTCAAAATCCTCGGTATTAAGCATTCTATTCTCATAACCAATTAAGCGGTAGCCTTTTATTTTGGAAGGATTAAATTCGATTTGCAGTTTCACATCCTTCGCTACGGTAAATAGGGTTCCACCCATTTCATCTACGAGTACCTTCTTAGCTTCCAGTAGGGAATCAATATAGGAGTAGTTGCCATTGCCGTTATCGGCAAGTGCTTCCATTTTATTATCCTTTATATTCATTGTTCCAAATCCAAGGACGGATAAGAACACACCCTTCTCTCGTTCCTTTTCAATTAACCTAGTGAGTTCACCCTCACTGGTGATACCCACGTTTAAATCACCATCGGTCGCCAAAATGACACGATTGTTTCCACCATCAATATAATGCTTCTCAGCAAGCTCATATGCTTTCCTAATTCCAGCCGCTCCTGCTGTACTTCCACCAGCAGTTAATTCTTCAATGGCACCATTTATTTTCATGGTTTCATCACCACTGGCACCTTCTAAGACTACACTGTCCATACCGGCATATACTACAATGGAGATTCTGTCGTTTTTATTCAGATTCTCTGTCAGTAGGGTAAACGCTTTCTGCATCAGAGGTAGCTTATCAGGAGAGTCCATCGACCCGGATACATCAAGTAAAAACACCAGATTAGAACTCGGGCGCTCTTTTAGATCAATCTCTTCTGCCTGCAATCCGATTAACAGTAGCTTAGCATTCTTGTTCCAAGGGCAATCGGATAATTCCGTATTGATTGAAAACGGCACTTCATCAGTTGGTTGCTTATAGTCATATTTGAAATAATTAATCATCTCTTCGATTCGAACAGCATCAGCAACAACTTCACCGGATTCGTATATCATTCTACGGATATTACTGTAGGAAGCAGTGTCTACATCAACAGAAAAAGTGGATAAAGGGTAATTTTTCACTGATTTAAAACCATTCTCTTGGATAGCATTATACTCTTCTGTGTTAAATTCTTCGGTAGCTATTTCGTCTTCCGTAGTATAAACGGATGGCAGCGATAAACCATTCTCAGTTGAACTGTCAGAAATCTGTGAGCTATATTCCATCGACCTATCATATGAAGTGGAAGTGTTAGCGTCACTGCTTTCCTTAATCATCTTACTTTTACATCCTGAAAAGCTTGTTAGGACAATTGCCGATACAACCAGTAAACTAAAGCCTACTTTCTTTAATCTCTTCATAAAAAATCCTCCTCCAAAGATATTTTATTATTGTTAAATATTGGACGATTACGAATGTATAATAGTTCCATAATTTAGAGTATTTATAAGAAAGAAAAATAAAGCAATAAAATAAACCGAATCGAATAAAAGACTCGGTTTACTGATTTTGCTATATGAAATTATTCGACTTGATTGTCATCCACCAGATTATCTCCATCCGCAGCGGTGGTTGCCAGTACATCACAACGTTCGTTCATCGGATGACCATTATGCCCCCGCACCCATTCGTAGCGAACCTGATGGGGCTCCATGGCTTTGAGTAGACGTTTCCATAGATCAATATTCTTCACCGGCTCATTCTTCCCTCTGGTCCAGCCCTTCTTAATCCATCCTTCTAGCCAATGATCATTAAAGGCTTTGACAACATATTGAGAATCGGAATAGAGAACTACATTACAGGGCTTGGTTAATGCCTCCAGTCCGGCAATGGCAGCCATCAGCTCCATCCGATTATTCGTGGTTTTCACAAAGCCACCGGAATATTCTCTCTCATGTGCGGTTCCCTTTGCATCTACAAAGACCACAATGGCTCCATAACCTCCGGGACCGTCCGGATTACCTCTTGCTGCGCCATCGGTATATATACTAACGTTCATCTTATCCTCCATACTCCATAAATAATTCTAGATTGTGCTTATGATCTTCATTCACAAATTACAAGTATATCATATGACTCTCACTACTGGGACTATAGATTACTCCATTCTCCCTGATTGAGGAATTCCTGAGCAGCATTTTCTGCAGAAGTGATAATATCATGAGGGTAACCCAGCATGTCCAGAAGCTTAATTGCATTTTTCGAGACAGCCTTACCCTGATAGAGCTTATAATCAAATAATACCTGTTTATCCTCAATCCGTTCTTGGAAATGATAGTTAGAGAAGTTCTTCTCTAAGATATGAGTCAATTCGATATCATGGGTTGCTGCAAATACCATTGCATTTTCCTGAGATAAGGAATTCAGAATTCTACTCGAAGCCGCGATACGCTCCAAGGTATTCGTTCCTCTTAAAACCTCATCGATGAAGCACAGCATCGGAATATCCTGATTCACATGGTCAAGAATTCGTTTTAAGGACTTAATCTCCACAATATAATAACTTTCATTGCTGAAGATATTATCCCGAAGAGCCATAGAGGAATAGATCATGAAATAACTTCCCTGATAGCTTCTTGCCGTTGCCGTATAGATAGTTTGAGATAAAATCGCATTGATTGCTAAGGTCTTAATAAAGGTTGATTTACCGGAAGCATTGGAACCGGTAAGTAATACACTTCGGCTCTCCGTAATAGAGTTTGTTACCGGCTGCTCCAACAGAGGATGATACAATTCTGTAGCAGACAGGGAAGGCTTCTTAGACTTACTAAGCTCCGGTTCACAATAATAATAGATCGATTCCCGGAAAGATGCTGCTGCTATCATACTGTCTAGATAACCGATCTGTTCAAAGATACGGTTTAATACCTTACGATTCTTCTTAAAGAAGCTGAGCATAGAGTTAAATTTAATAAGATCCAGATGTAGCAACATACGAAAATAATCTAAAATTGCATCCAAGATATTGCCGTTTGCATTCTTGGGGGCTAGGAGGAAGGAACCACGCTTAATTTTACTAAAATATCTGATATCCTCACTAAGTTGGTCAGTATATTTCTTAATCTCAGGAATGTCCTGATGTATGATTGCTTTCGTGCTGTCAAGCAAACGGAAGATATAGGAAAATACAGTAATGTAATTCTCAATCTTAGCCTTACAAGAGTAATAATTAAAAATATTATATATCGCAAAGCCGAAGGTTCCTATCCCGCCTAGTCCGGGACTAATGAAAATCAAAGCGATGGATATCAACAAGCCTAAATCTAGCAGGTAATGAATCAAATTACTTTGTGGTACCTGGGCTTCCAGACGGTTAATATACTCAAACACTGAGATGCTGCGTAGCTTGCCCATAGCATGGAGTTTGGTCTGAAGCTCGATACGGGAGACCTCCTGCTCCGCAAAAAACTTCATCAGACGATTGCGTTCCTTTAGTTCTTCCTCAGAAAAACAAGGTTTACGAAGTAAAGAATACAGATATTCTTCTCCGATGGAGGACTGAGTATTATTCATTTCCATATAGATCTCGTCCATATCAAGATCATTCCAGGTGATATCATCTACATCAAGCTTATTGTCCTGTACTGAATTATAATAAGATTTAAGATACTCCAGCTTCTCAGACGAATATTCCTCAGTAGGTGTATCACCCCATTCTCTCTTGAGACGAAGCTTCAATTGCTTACGATTTTTGATATCACTGAACTGGCTTGCTATTACAATAGTAACCATTACTGCTACGATGATTAAGATAATTTCCATGTTCTTAGCTCCTGTCTATACAATTGATTAGCGCGAATACTTAGGGCTATTATAGGATTCTATTCCGAAGCTGTCAATCTTTGTGATATAAATAAACAAAAATATCCTGTGGCTCGTATTCATAAGTCAGACTATAATTTACAATGAAACAGCAGGAATAAGGCATCCGCATATGTCGGTCATTAGTATTTAGATAAAGTGGTTACGACATAAGATTGCGCCCATGCTGGGCGCACCAAACAAGTGAATTGATAAATCAATTCACTTGTCATGAATAAAAATGGTTGAACAGTAACTGCTCAACCATCCTTTATCTCATATGATTAATTATTATTCAGAAATGTATCGAACACACTTTACAGGTGATCTGTAATACATAGTTGAGATCTTAATACCATCTCTTCTGTTGCTTGCATGGATAACCTTACCGTTACCGATGTACATTGCAACATGATTGATATAGGAGGAGCTACCGTAGAATACCAAGTCACCTGGTTTCAGATTAGAGGCTGATACGGTGGAACCACTTCTCGCTTGATCTCTGGAGGTTCTAGGAATGGAGTATCCCATCTTCCTGTATAATTGCTGAGTAAATCCGGAACAGTCAACACCTCTGCCCAGTGTTGTTCCACCCCATACATAAGCATCACCTAAGTATTGCTTCGCTAAGGTTACTAACTTAACACGTGTGGAAGAAACTTCAGAACCAAATTGTAATTCTTCCATGGATACTGCTTTGATTAACTGGAAGGATAAATCTACATAATCCTTAGCCACATAAGCTACCGTACCCTCTTCCGAATCATCAGAGTCAAGTCTTACCTCAACCCACTTACCATGCTCTTTATCATCTGTAATAACCTTGGAATTAAGAACAATTAATTCTTCACCCTTAGCGATTTGATCAATTACTTCAGAATCGATGGAGGGATTCATTCGAACGTTAAGACCATTAGTGTTAGCAGTTGCGATATAGTTGCCAAGCTTTCTGGCTAATTGTGTTGCTTCTGCTCCAGTGATCAAGTACATGCTTTTGACGTAACCGGTTACCTTACCGGAAGTGATCTTGGTCCATCCATTCTTATCTTCTTCTAAGATTTCACATCCACCGTTCTTGGGAAGCTTACCTACTAGCTTGTAATCTTCACCGGCACCGGAACGAATGTTCAAATTATTATCAACATTAGCAATACCAATATTAGTAAAGCCAGGAATCGGTATCTCATAGGTTGATAAACTTGATATTGTTGTTCCATCTTCACCGATGCCGGTGCTGATGGAGATTTTATCTGCGGTAAATCCAGCAACCGCTTCCTCATAAGCCATTGCTGTCTTGGGATTGGCTGTGAGCACTAATGTTCCCGTTACACATACCAAGGAAAACTTCAGGAGCTTCCTATTCATTAATACATCCTCCACACATTTTCTTGTTGATTACACGAAATATTAAGTCGTCACATAGGTAAATCAATATGTAAATTATTATGTTTATCAAAATGTTATACGAGATAAACGGATGTTTCAATTTGCTTGTCATTAATAAAATATTACGCAAATGTTAAATATATTACGTTAGTATTATATCAAACGCTATACTTTTTGTCAACTCTATGTCAAACTTATTTTAGATTTTGTTCATAATCAACAAAAAAGGTATAAAAAGGACTACCTCGTACGATCTAAGATC
>JAQZBA010000269.1 GCA_029239365.1 Herbinix sp.
ATACGATAGTATCAACACTGGGAATTTTGGTGTGGAACCTGTTTTTTGTAGGAGCGGGATACTATTTCGGGGATTCGGTATTAAGCATTTTTGCATAAATAGATAATTACTGAATTCGGTCAACACAATCAGGAATAGAAGACAGAGAAATGAGGAGAGGTGACTACATGCGGATTGCAATGATGACTAATAATTATAAGCCCTTTATCGGAGGGGTTCCGATATCAATCGAACGGCTTGCAATCGAGCTACGTAAGCTGGGGCATGAGATCTACATCTTTGCCCCGCGTTATGGAGAGGAGGTTGAGGAGGAGTATGTAATCCGTTATCACTCTATGAAGGCAAAAGTAAGAGGAGAGTATATCATACCGAATGTATTGGATCCGGTGATAGGGGAGAAGTTTTCTGAGATTTCCTTCGATCTGATTCATGTCCACCATCCGATGATGATCGGTTATGTCGCTCAGTATCTTGGAAGAAGATACAATATCCCGGTAATCCTGACCTACCACACCAAATATGAGCAGTACCTTCATTATCTGAAGTTCTTCGGGAAAAGACCTGCTTCAGAATTCGAGATGGAGAGACATGTGGGTATCCGGGCGAAGACTCATAGATTAGCGGTAAGCAGTAGTGAGAAGCTGGTAGTAGCGCATAACCGAAGCTTCATGAATAAGTGCAGCCTAGTATTCGCCCCCTCGAATAGTATGAAGGAGTATCTTCTGGAGCAAGATACTGTGACGGGGGTGGAGGTGGTACCCACTGGGTTACTACGGGAGGAGTTTGAATATAATCCATCCGAGGTGGCGCAGATACGGGAAATATATAGCGATACCAAGTACCTGTTCTGTAGTGTTTCAAGACTGGAGAGGGAGAAGAACATTGAGTTTCTATTGGAGGGCTTGAAGGAATTCAAAGCCAGGAAGGGAGATTGCTTCAAGCTTCTTCTCATAGGAGAGGGGGGTCGCAGGAAGCTGCTGGAGAATAAATCCATGGAACTTGGACTTGAGCAGAATATCGTCTTTTGTGGGGGAATTCCTCACGAGCAGCTTCGCAATTATTACCGGGCTTGTGATGCTTTCCTGTTCGCCTCCACCTCAGAGACACAGGGTATTGTGCTGCTGGAAGCTATGGCAGCCAGGCTGCCAACGGTTGCGGTAAAGGCAAGCGGAGTCTGTGATGTTGTGGTGAACGGCTGGAATGGTTATATGACACAACAGAAGGTAGACTCATGGACAGAACGGCTGATTGAGTTAGTGGATAATGAGAGATTAACCGAGGCAATGAGAAGTAATGCCTTCTCCGGCGCTAAGAACTACCTATCTGAGAATATTGCCCTAAAGGTTCAGAAACATTACCAGAACGTGTTATCTCAGAGAAAGCTGGAGCCTGAGCATGAATACCGGAGGGTTAAACTTGGATTAATGAAGCGGTGGGGCTGATCAATGATTTAGGTAGCTTTTGACTATCAAATAGCTTCCTGTTATCATGATATAATAAAAGCGTAGTGAGGATGTGGCAAGCTTGCTTGCTAACATACGATCGGAGCTGAAGATCATGAATAAGCTTTTTATTCATGATATAATAAAAGCGTAGTGAGGATGTGGCAAGCTTGCTTGCTGACATACGATCGGAGCTGAAGATCATGAATAAGCTTTTTATTCATGATATAATAAAGGAAATAGAATTAGTGGGAGGTCGCAATGGATTCATATCATGTGTTGGTTGTCGAGGATGACAAAGAAATATTGGAGGGAATCGGTATCTTCTTAAGGAATCAGGGATATACCGTATATAAGGCCTCCAATGGAGTGGAAGGTCTTGAAATCATAGAGAAAGAAGAAATTCATCTTGCTATCGTAGACATTATGATGCCACGAATGGACGGGATTACTATGACGATGAAGTTGCGTGAAAAGTATGAATTCCCAGTGATTATGCTGACAGCCAAATCCGAAGAGATTGATAAGATAACCGGACTGAATATCGGAGCGGATGACTATGTGACAAAGCCTTTTACGCCGATGGAGCTTCTGGCAAGGGTGAATTCCCAGTTACGTAGGTATACCAGGTATCGTGGAGCATCAAATAAGCAGGAAGAGAATGTCTACATATGTGGCGGACTCGAACTAAATGAAAATACAGTTACCGTTAGTGTGGATGGCAATCCTGTAAAGGTAACACCAATGGAATTTAAGATATTGGCACTACTCATAAAGCATCCGGGGCAGGTATTTTCCTCTGATGAGATTTATGAAAGGGTTTGGAACGAACGTGCCGTAGGTACGGATACTATCATGGTGCATGTAAGAAATATTAGAGAAAAGATTGAGATAGATTCAAAAAATCCAAAATATTTGAAGGTGGTGTGGGGTGTTGGATACAAAATTGAAAAGCAATAATCAGAATAAAGTAGCAGGCTTTTTGGTAAGTGCGTTTGTCTTGATCATGGTAGCAGTGCTGGTGATACTGTCCTATCAGCCGGTGCTTAAGTATTCCGAACAACTATCTGATAAGCTTAAGTCACAGAGAGAAGCACAGGTGGAAGGACAAAAGAATTTTTACAAAGAGGATTTTTTGCGATTATTGGAACGTGGAAACTATGTATTAAGCTGGGATCTCTTCGTGGATAAGACAGAACCTGGGCAGGAGCCCAGTAAGCTATTTCTCAATGAGGAGTTGAATAACCCGCAAGATGAGGATGCCTGGTATCAGGATAAAGAGTCCTTTATCAACGGTGTCAATGAGGTGCTATATCGATGGCACAATGATTTCTACTCCGGAACCATTATGTACTATCCTGCTTTTGAATATTACATCACGGATCATAACTCAGGGAATTATCTGACAAATTCTTATAATTCCATCGAACGACTTGCTACCAATACCACAGATGCAATGGAACTGAAGACAAAGTATCCCTTCTATATCGTATTTCAGTATGCAATTGACGGATCGGTACAAATTGTGGATTATGCCGGATACAGCAAAGAACAAATGGATACTCTGCAGATTAATAATCAGAATAAAGGAATTATTAAAGAAGAAGTAAATGATACCTACTGGTATCAATACTGCAATCAACTTACCAAGCCCAGTAATGTAACAATTATTTATGCATCCCAATCAGAAGATTTCTATAAAATGAATGGAATCCCGAATAATTTTACGAACCCGGTATGGGACTTTAGCGAAGCCGGCTTCGAATATATAGCAGCCCTTGCAGCGATACTGATTGCTGTTCTAGCCTTACTGCTTCCGTTCATTAAGCCCTTGGGCATCGGAACCGGGCCGGCAGGCAGAGTTCCTCTGGAGCTTTCCCTGGCAGGTGTAGCAATGGTAATGTCATATTATGAGAATCTACTCACAACTGCATGGGAGACAGCGACCGGTTTCTTTGTGACAGAGCCGAGTCAGACGATTCTGTCTGAGACAGCACTTCATTTGCTGGATTATATTGCCAACCTACTCCTTTTAGTATTACTTGGAACAATCCTATATGTATCAGTGCTTTCCTTCCGGAGGATATTTGTTATTGGTTTGCGAAGATACTTAAGGGAACAGACACTAACCGGTAGGGTGATCGGTTGGATGATCCGCCTGATCAAAAAATTCTTCCTTAACTTTTCCAATATTGATCTGACGGATCGGTCTAATAAATTAATTATAAAGCTATTAGCGGTGAATTTTGTCATACTCGCTCTGTTCTGTAGTATCTGGGTGCTGGGCATCGCGGTTCTAATACCTTATACCCTTGTTCTCTTCATCCTGATGCGTAAGTATGTGGAGGATATTAAGCTGAAGTATTCCATACTTCTTGGAGCGGCGAGTAAAATGGCAGAAGGAAATCTTGAGGTGATCATTGACGAGGATATCGGAGTATTCGAGCCTCTGAAGGAGGAATTTGGTAAGGTGCAACATGGCTTCAAGAAGGCTGTCGAAGAAGAGATGAAGAGCCAGAGAATGAAGACGGATCTGATTACCAATGTCTCACATGATCTGAAGACACCATTAACTGCAATCATAACCTATGTGGATCTGCTTAAGGATGAGAATATCACCCCGGAGGAGCGTACCTCCTATATCAATACTCTGGATATGAAGTCTCAGAGACTAAAGCACTTGATCGAGGACCTGTTTGAAGTAAGCAAAGCATCCAGTAACAACATAACCTTGAACCTGCTGGAAGTTGATCTTGTGGATTTGATTAAACAGGTACTGCTGGAAGCAGATGATAAGCTGAACCAGGCAGAGATTGAGCTGAGAATGCAATTACCCGAGGAAAAGATTGTTCTTAACCTAGATAGTGAGAAGACTTACCGAATCTTTGATAATCTCATCATGAATATTGCGAAATATGCGATGCCTCACTCAAGAGCATACATCACGTTGGAGTCAGCGCCGAATAAGGTTACCGTAACCTTGAAGAATGTATCCGCAATGGAGCTAAGATTTAACCCCACGGAGATTACAGAACGCTTTGTTCGCGGCGATCAAGCCCGTAACACGGAAGGCTCTGGCCTTGGCCTTGCTATCGTAAAAAGCTTCGTCGAGTTACAGGGTGGAAGATTCGAAATCTTAGTTGACGGTGACCTATTCAAAGCGGTCATTACCTGGAAGAGATAGTAGAATGAAAATGAACCAAGAAGTAACGTGATAAACGGATGAGTGAGAAAAAGACATGATAAGATTAGGCATGTATAATAACAGTGTTGATAATATAACAATCATTATGGGAAGCCCAAAAAAGGCTTCCCATAATACATACTGTATGAATGATTTGTACCAATTAAATGTTTTTGTTAGAATTGCTACCCTTATTTTTATGTGATTTATATACTGTAATACTACTACAAAAAATGGCGATAGTACAAAGTAATATAATACCGCTAGTCCAATTTGGCATTCCTTCAATACTCGTATAGATAAAGGCTATTGAAGCGATAATAATAGCAAAAATAGAAATATATATTGCAAATTTTGAATTTCTCTCATTGTCTTTCATGATAATACCTCCTATACACAAAATATTAATAATCCTCATTGCCATTTAATTACTATGTTGTATTTCATTATACAACATAGTAATTTGATTATTCAAATTAAAAATAAGTTAAAAAATAAGTTATATATTAAGAAGTATAATAAGGCATTACCTAGATCGGCTGTTGCTCATAGCCTAGATGATAGAAGAAGGACCGATCGCTTCCAATAAGGGGAGCGATCGGTCCTTCTTCTATCTACACAATCTATAAAGCAACAGCCTTATAGTCCTTCTTTTAACTCTTACTGATCAACTACCACGGTTCCGGTTAGTCCGTTGATACCATCGATTGCCTTCTCCAGAAGGGTAATGAGGGAGGAACGGTTCGGCTTGGAGGAAGCGAATTCAATCGCTGCCTGTACCTTCGGAAGCATGGAGCCGGGTGCGAAGTGACCCTGCTTGATGTATTCTTCAGCTTCTGCAGTATTGATCTTATCCAGCCATTTGATATCGGGCTT
>JAQZBA010000007.1 GCA_029239365.1 Herbinix sp.
ATAATAAGATCAATTGTGGTATTATATTAGCATATCTGTATATATATAAGGAAAATGGACTAATAATGACATAAAAGATAATTATAATGAGAAGTGAATTGTTAAGTCGGTTCAACTTGTTCACCAGGAGGTTTTGCATGGATAATAACGAAATGATTGAGGGCAAGGAGCTGGAGACGGCTGAGAAAGAGGTGGTTTCCAAGAATTTTATCGAGATGATTATCGAAAAGGATCTGGAAGAGGGTAAGGTTAAGAATATAGTAACCAGATTTCCTCCGGAACCGAATGGATATCTTCATATTGGACATGCCAAGTCGATACTTCTGAATTATGGTTTGGCTAAAAAATATGGTGGTAAGTTCAATCTTCGTTTTGATGATACCAACCCAACTAAAGAAAAAACCGAATTTGTAGATTCTATTATAGAAGATGTAAAATGGATCGGCGGCGATTTTGAAGATCGCTTGTTTTTTGCCTCAGATTATTTTGAGCGGATGTATGAGGCTGCGGTAAAGTTAATAAAGAAAGGTAAGGCTTTTGTATGCGACCTTACTGCCGAGCAGATCAGAGAATACCGTGGTACCTTAACTGAACCCGGTAAAAACAGTCCTTATCATGACCGTAGTATAGAAGAGAACCTGCAGTTATTCGAGGATATGAAGGACGGTAAGTTTGCAGACGGCTCAAAAGTGCTTCGTGCTAAGATTGATATGGCATCACCGAATATTAATATGAGAGATCCGGTTATTTATCGTGTAGCTAAGATAGCTCACCATAATACCGGAGATCAATGGTGTATTTACCCGATGTATGACTTCGCTCATCCGATTGAGGATGCAATTGAAAGTGTTACACATTCCATCTGTACCCTGGAGTTTGAGGATCATCGTCCTCTTTATGACTGGGTAGTAAGAGAATTAGAATATGATTTGCCTCCGAAGCAGATTGAGTTCGCCAAGATGTATCTGACCAATGTGATTACAGGGAAGCGTTATATCAAGAAGTTAGTAGAAGAGGGTATTGTGGATGGTTGGGATGACCCCAGACTGGTATCCATCAGTGCTCTTAGAAGAAGAGGCTTCACACCCGAATCTATCCAGATGTTCATGGAGCTTTGCGGTGTATCCAAGAGCCAGAGCTCAGTAGATTATGCGATGCTGGAATATTGCATTCGTGAAGATCTTAAGCTGAAACGACCCAGAATTATGGCGGTTCTTGACCCTATTAAGTTAATAGTTACGAACTATCCTGAGGGGCAGATTGAGTATCTAGAAGCTCCAAACAATCAGGAAAATGAGGCTATGGGTACCAGACAGGTTCCTTTTGGAAGGGAACTATATATTGACAGAGATGACTTTATGATAGAACCACCGAAGAAATATTTCCGCCTCTTCCCAGGTAACGAGGTGCGTTTGATGAACGCTTACTTTGTAACCTGCCAGGATTATGTGACGGATGAGAATGGTAACGTGACAGAAATCCATTGTACCTATGATCCTGAGACAAAGAGCGGTTCTGGTTTTAATGCCAGAAAAGTTAAGGGAACCATTCATTGGGTAGCTGCTGAAACAGCGGTGAAGGCTGAGATAAGACTTTATGAGAATATCGTGGATGAGGAAAAAGGTGTTTATAATGAAGACGGTAGTCTGAACCTCAATCCGAATTCCGTCTCTATATTGACGCATTGCTTTGTCGAGCCAAATATCTCTGAAGCGAAGGCTCCAGATAGCTTCCAGTTCTTAAGACAAGGCTTCTTCTGCTTGGATATTAAGGACTCCACACCGGAGAAGCCGATATTTAACCGTATCGTTTCTCTTAAGAGCTCCTACAAACCGGAATAAAGATAAATTGTAAAAGAAATGGGGGAATAAAACAGTGGCGAATTTATTTTCAGGATTAGAAGCATTTGGTCTGAATAATCTATCCGGTATGGATATCTATGATGAAAAAGAAAAGGACGCAGCAGGTAAAGTTGCTCAAGATGATAAACCATTATTTTCAGAAGAAGATACCATATTTGATAAAACCTTCAGCTGTCCTGTATGTGATAAAGAGTTTAAATCAAAGATGGTGAAGTCGGGCAAGGTTAAGCTCCTTAATCTGGATGCTGATCTCAGGCCTGTATATCAATATATGGATCCTCTGAAATATGATGCAATTGTATGCCCTCATTGTGGATTTGCAGCTTTGAATCGTTTCTTTAATTATGTTACCAATGCTCAGGCAGGACTGATTAAGACGAATATTTCTGCATCCTTTAAGGGAATCAAGGAATCCGGCAGCATCTTTAGTTATGATGATGCACTTTCCAGACATAAGCTGGCACTCGTGAATTCAATTGTTAAGAAATCTAAGACCTCAGAACGTGCCTATACCTGTCTTAAGATAGCATGGATTCTCAGAGGTAAGGCGGAGACACTACCGAAGGATACTCCAAACTATAATAAACAGCTCGAATTGATGGAACAGGAAGAGATTGATTTTATTTCGAAGGCATATGTCGGATTTGATGAAGCCTTTAGTAAGGAAACCTTCCCTATGTGTGGTATGGATGAAATCACCATGACCTTACTTATGGCAGAGTTAGCTAGAAAAAGCGACAAGTTTGATGAAGCAAGCCGTTGGGTGTCCAGAGTTCTCATTTCCAGAGAGGCCAACGAACGTATCAAACAAAAGGCTAGAGAAATTAAAGACTTAATTAAGGATAGTAAATCTGTTTAAAAGGCAGGTATAACATTGAAGGAAAAATTATACACAATCCCGGTAAATGATGCATTTGACATGGATACTGAATGCCCGCTTTGCTCCATGAGAAAGCTATTGGAGACAAATGCAATTGACTTTACCATGGGACCGAGCTATATGGAGGATGATATTCGTGAAGAAACCTCAAGGCTGGGCTTTTGTGATAAACATTTGGAGCAATTATACAAGAATCAGAATCGTCTTGGTTTAGCATTGATTCTTAAGACGCATATTGATAAGATTGTGAAGAATGTTGAGAAACATACTCATTCCGGAATAAAGTTGTCTTCGCCATCCCTGTTTCGTAAGAAGGGTGAGACTGCAGGTGTGGTTAGCTATCTGAATGAACTGGAGCAAACCTGTTTCGTCTGTGATAAGATTAATAATACCTTTGACCGTTATATTGCAACCATTTTTCACCTCTATCATACAGAAGAGTCATTTCGCAATAGATTTAAGAAGTCTAAGGGCTTTTGTACCAGCCACTATAAGGTGTTGTATGGTGCTGCACCTGAGTATCTGAGTGGTGAGGAGTTGAATGGATTCCTGAAGTTATTGAATGATCTCTATCTCGAGAACATGAAGCGTGTCAGGGAGGACTTGGAATGGTTCATCAATAAGTTTGACTACCGTTATGCAGAGGAGCCTTGGAAGAATGCTAAGGATGCATTGCCCAGATCCATGCAGAAGACAAACAGTATTCTCTAGTCTAAAGGTATGGATGAAGCATTTGTGGTAAAAGCAGCCACGAACTAATTCTTAGAGTAGGTATGCTAAGACAGAGAGGTATATAATTCCTGAGATGGAATATACTAATTAATATAATTCTATAATGGTCTAAATTATATAAAGTATCATTGATATAAAGAATTCTTGATACAAAGTAACATTGATACTTTAGTATCCTTGATGCAAAGTATTCTTGATGCTAACATCATTATACAATGTATCATAGAAACAAAGTGTTATTTATACAAAGTACATTGATACTTCAGTATCTTTGATCCTTTGGTTTCATATAAGATTTAAAAAGTTATTACTATGCAGTAATAACTTTTTCTTCGACTATATATAGAATAGAATGAATGAACATGAACAATAAGTTGCTATTATCGGAAAGTTTGCTATAATGATGTTCGACGGGGTATAATCCGATAAAAAACTATTAAAATTAGAAAAATTGAGATATAGCGAGAAACTAAGAGCATACATGAGAAATTATTAAATTTGCTGTGATATTTTAGCAGAAACGAAGTTGCATAATAAAGGCAAATTTACTAATATATAAATCAGGTTAGCACTCAACAACAAAGAGTGCTAATAATCTCTATGAAGGATACGTAATGTGCTTCATTACGCGAACTAATTATTGAAGGAGGAATTACGATATGAAACTTGTACCATTAGGAGATAAGGTAGTATTAAAGCAATTAGTTGCTGAAGAGACAACAAAGTCCGGTATTGTGTTACCGGGTCAAGCGAAGGAAAAACCTCAGCAGGCTCAGGTCATTGCAGTAGGTCCCGGAGGTATGGTAGACGGGAAAGAAGTTACCATGCAGGTTAAGGTTGGCGACAAGGTTATCTATTCAAAATATGCTGGAACAGAAGTTAAACTTGAGGATGAAGAATTCATCGTTGTTAAGCAGAATGATATCGTAGCAATCGTAGAAGACTAAGAATAAGGAGAGATTTAATCATGGCAAAGGAAATTAAATACGGCGCAGAAGCTAGAGCAGCGCTCGAAATTGGTGCTAATAAATTAGCGAATACAGTTAAGGTTACCCTTGGACCTAAGGGAAGAAATGTTGTTCTTGATAAATCCTTCGGTGCACCTCTCATCACTAACGATGGTGTTACTATTGCTAAGGAAATCGAATTAGATGATCCATTTGAGAACATGGGCGCTCAGCTTGTGAAAGAAGTTGCTACCAAGACGAATGACGTAGCCGGTGACGGAACTACTACCGCTACTGTTCTTGCACAGGCAATGATCACAGAGGGTATCAAGAACCTGGCGGCTGGTGCTAATCCGATTATCTTAAGAAAAGGTATGAAGAAGGCTACTGAAGTTGCTGTAGATTCTATCTTGAAGATGAGCTCTACCTTAAAGGGTAAGGAGCAAATCGCAAGAGTTGCAGCTATCTCTGCAGGAGATGATGAAGTTGGTCAATTAGTTGCTGATGCGATGGAAAAAGTTTCTAACGATGGAGTAATCACAATCGAAGAATCTAAGACAATGAAGACAGAACTTGACTTAGTGGAAGGTATGCAGTTTGACCGTGGTTATATATCCGCTTACATGTGCACTGATATGGATAAGATGGAAGCTAACTTAGACAATCCTTATATCCTGATCACTGACAAGAAGATTTCTAACATTCAGGAAATCTTACCGGTACTTGAGCAGATCGTTCAGACCGGTGCAAGATTACTTATCATTGCTGAAGATGTTGAGGGTGAAGCTCTTACAACTTTAGTTCTTAATAAACTCCGAGGCACCTTTGTTGCAGTTGCTGTTAAGGCTCCCGGCTATGGTGACAGAAGAAAGGCTATGCTTCAGGATATCGCAATCTTAACCGGCGGTACCGTAATCTCTGATGAGTTAGGACTTGATCTGAAGGAAGCTACCTTAGAGCAATTGGGTCGTGCAAAGAGTATTAAGATTCAGAAGGAAAATACCATCATCGTTGACGGTGAAGGCGATAAGAATGATATCACTCAGAGAATCGTACAGATCAAGGCTCAGATTGAAGAGACTACATCTGAATTCGATAAAGAGAAGTTACAGGAAAGACTTGCTAAGCTTGCTGGTGGTGTAGCCGTTATCCGTGTTGGTGCAGCTACAGAGACAGAGATGAAAGAGAATAAGCTTCGTATGGAAGATGCTCTTGCTGCTACCAGAGCAGCAGTAGAAGAAGGCATCGTTGCAGGTGGTGGTTCTGTTTATATTCATGCTTCTAAGGATGTAATTAAGTTTGCTGAGACCTTAACAGGTGATGAGAAGACCGGTGCTAACATTATCTTAAAAGCATTGGAATCTCCTCTGTACTGCATCGTTTACAATGCAGGTATGGAAGGCTCCGTTGTAGTCAGCAAGGTTAAGGAAAGTAAGGCTGGTATCGGCTTTGACGTGTTGGCAGAGGAGTATGTAGATATGGTTGATGCTGGTATTCTTGATCCTACTAAGGTAGCAAGAAGTGCCCTTCAGAACGCAACTAGCGTTGCTTCTACCTTATTAACAACAGAGTCCGTTGTTGCTAATATTAAGTCAAATGAGCCTCCGATGCCTGCAGGCGGCGGAATGGGTATGATGTAAGCCCATCTTGGCTAGAAAAAAATAAGAATGTATGAGGGGGTGTTTGTATGAACACCCCCTTTTGTGTACTCAAAACAAGGAGCCGACGATGACCTATTCACTTAGCGCCTTACCTTCCTAGGCATGTCCTCTTTTGAGCCTGAAAGTACAAGTCTCAAACCGGACATTGACAGCCGTCGTCAGCCGGTCTTGCTAAGATGAATACATACATCGTCTGCTCCTTGTATCGATAGAGCGGAAGGGTGTTCATACAAACACCCGATCTAGTTCTTGATTATTTTAAATGCTATAAAGTGAGCTTACATCTAGATGGGAGAAAAGCAGGAGAAAAACAGGTGTAACATAGGAGGAATATTATCTTCGGTTATAGGATAGCTTTGATTTCATTTACTCTTTCATTAAAGCGATTTTCTATATAGTCATAACGTTCATCACTGAGAATGAAAAAGCGTTCCGTGAGAAAGTTCTCCATATCGCCGACTCGATTGCCTTCGGTATAATATTTGACACCATCAATCAATACAACATGCCCATTCAATGCGTTAAATCCAAGTAATTCGCACACTTTTCCTTGATCTTTTAAGCTTTTCATTGCACCGGCTAACAAATCATCCATGGGATTAATTAGTTTACTTTTAACATACTTATCCGGTACGATAACATCGAAAGGTTTTTTGGTTTTCATAATATCCTCCATTCTATTCGTTGATTATAGTGAATCGAGATATCCTTGTATATCATATTGGTCTCGTAATATAATGATTTTATCTTGATATGTAGAGATTCTTTCCTTTAGATTATCTTTACCCAGGTCGTATTCTTTTGACCACCTCAACATGCATTTCAAAATTGTTATGCTAGGTGTGTAGATGCAGTATTCGAGACCTAGTCGTTGCTTTAGCCAACGTTTGATTATTCTGTAATTTCTTATTCGCGTGGAGGTTTCAAGTAGGAGAATTGTTTCTGCTTCCTTTAAGCCTTCTTCGAAGCAAGGTCTGCCGACATCCTCTATGATCCAAGCCGGTTGACAGATTGTTGATTGGAATAGACTGTCGCGTTCATCGATTGGCCTTTTGCGATTTCCCAAATCAGCATTCTGGTCAGAGATATGGACCATCTCATCAAGGGAATGATAAGGTAGGTGAAGTTTTTTTGATAATGACTTTGCTAAGGTGGTTTTACCACTGGATACAGCTCCGACGATATAGATTCTCATAGTTTTCTCCCGTATCATTCACAACAATCAAGTATTTTTATTTCATATTATTTACTTCTCTCTATGTTTATGATAGCATATCGCGTTAGTAAATGCACATTAATTCATTAGATATAAATATGAGTCTCCAGATGTGCTTTTTGTTATAGGCTGATGGGGTTATTCATAGTAATCATCAATTCCGTCACATATGCCTTGTGCGATTTTGTCCTGGTATTCTTCGTTCTGCATCAGTTTATCTTCTTCTCGATTTGACATATAACCCATCTCAATAATACTGACAGGAATGGAACACCAATTGATACCACTCATATCATCCCTAGCGATGGCTCCTCGGTTCTTGGCACCGGTACGCTCACACATCGCTGCTACGATTGCCTCGGACAAAGCATGGCTATCCTTGCTTAAATTAGAAACATAGGGATTATCCTTCGAGGGGTATAGTGTACTTGTCCCACTAACACTTGAATTCTCAGAACCATCTGCATGGATACGGAGGAACAGATCAGCACCGCTTTCATTTGCCATCTCGGCCCTTTCCCGATTACTCAGGTTAACATCATTACTTTCGCGAATCATATATACCTCATAGCCGCGGTCAAGCAGCTCTTCTTTCACTTTTAAGGCTATGACTAGATTCAACTTATATTCAGGCACCTCGGTAGCCACACCCAGGGTTCCTGAGCTGACCTTAGCCTTCATGGTAGTTGCTCCTGGGCCGATGGGTTCTTTGTCGTTATTTGCCTTACTTTGATGTCCTGCATCGATGGCAATCATAAGTGGCTTAATATCGTTCTCTACCGACAAGATACCTGACTCTGTCGAGGTGCTCCCTTCCCCTTCCGGATATACAATCGGGGTTGGGGCAATCGTTGGAGCGGCAATTACATCCTCTTCCGGTGCAATCGTTGGAGTTACAATTACTATCTCCTCAGGAGCAATCGTTGGAGCTACTATCGCTTTCTCCTCGGGTATAGTAGTAGGATTAATTGATGCAGTAGGAGTACCTGCTTCCTTCTGAATTGAACTAGTAGTAGTTGTTTCCTCCTGCTGCTTAGAGCAGGCAACGAGAGAAAGTATACATGACAGTAAGAGTAACGTGGTTATTCTATGTATTTGTTTCATTTGTCCTTATCCTCCATAATTTGTCTTATCATATTATAAAGAATGGTAAAGTCAATTACAAGGCATTTGAAGAAATATGCAAGGAGTTTGTAACAAGAAGAATTTCGTCTTTACGAAATAGGTATTGACAGCATACATAAAATTGTTTATGATAAGGCGGTACAAAAATATAATTATTTCTATGCTAGGGGAGCCTTTGGCTGAGAGGTATGTGGTAATACACATACTGACCCTCAAAACTTGATCCGGATAATTCCGGCGGAAGGAAGCAATCAAGTGGCCCCCTCCGATGAAATGAAAAGGAGGATTTTTTTATGTTTAAAAAGATTTTTGATTTACTAGTAGTTACTGATGTAGAGGCGGGTAGTTATTATCCAACAGTGGCTGGAAATATCGCGCTGTTTGTCGTTATCGCATTATTATTCCTTGCTATGTTTGTTTTCAGCGGCAGCGGCAAAAAGAAAGTAAATGCAAAGCAGTTAGCCTTCTCAGCAGTGGCAGTAGCATTATCTGTTGTAACATCCATGTTTGCTGTATTTAGTCTACCCTTTGGAGGTTCTATTACCCTATTTCGTATGTTTTTTATCTGCCTGATAGGATATTTCTATGGAACAAGAGCCGGTATCTTAACCGGCATCGCCTGTGGCTTCCTGGATCTAATTCTTAAGCCTTATGTCGTACATCCCGTTCAATTACTCATCGATTATCCCCTAGCCTTCGGATGCCTTGGCTTATCCGGTGTTTTTGCCAAGTCTAAATTGGGTTTAATCAAAGGCTATATTCTAGGTGTTGCAGGAAGATATATTTGTCATGTTCTATCGGGTGTAATCTTCTTCGCTATGTATGCAGGTGGCAAGAATCCGATGATCTATTCTCTTGGTTATAATGCAACTTATATCGTACCGGAGGCTGTAGTGACGCTGATCCTTCTAATGCTACCCCCAGTTATAGCAGCAATAAACATGGTAAAACGTCAGGTAACAGAATAAGATACTTTCTACGCCATTTCCTGCATAAGATAGTTAATAAAGAGTGCCGAGAGGAAATTGCGTTTGAAGGAGAAATTGGTTAATGGCATTGCCATTCTTATATTAGTATCACTATTCATCATAATAATTCGGCTTATGGATCAGTCCAAAAGCTCTGGTGTGAGTATCTCGACCTCCGGGCGGATCCAAAGCTTGGAGCTGATAGCCCTTATGGAAAATGAGATGGCTAGCGAAGAACATAGCAGTCAGACTAGTACGGATGATGTACCCGACTATACACGGATGTATCCGAATCTCTATACCGTATATTCTGCACCGCAAGAAATGAACTCGGAAAGAAAGATTGCATATCTTTCCTTTGATGACGGACCCAGTGATAATACCTACGAAGTACTGGATATCTTAGCGGAAAAGGATATCAAGGCAACCTTCTTTCTTGTCGGAAGCGCAATCAAGAAGAACAATGAAGACAGCTTGGAACGAATGATTCATGAAGGTCATACCATCGGAATCCATACCTACTCTCATAGGTGTAATGAGATATATTGTTCAGTGGAACGTTTTCTGGACGATTTTAATACCGTGTATGAACAGATTTATGATATTACAGGTGAGAGAGTACATATCTATAGGTTTCCCTGGGGGAGCAACAATGGGTACAGCAAGAATATCAAGGATGCTCTTATGGATGAGATGGAGCGACGCGGCTTCACTTGTTATGATTGGAATGTAGATACTAATGATTCAGTCGGAAAACCTTCCGCATATTCGATTCTTCGCAATATCAGGAGGGACATCAAAAATAAGGATTATCCTATTATACTGATGCATGATTCCGCTATCAATGACTTATCTGTGCAGATGCTTCCTGATGTCATTAAGCTCCTTGAAGAGCTGGGGTATGAGTTCGATACGCTCGAGAACCGAGAACCCTACCAGTTTAACTGGTAATCGTGAATTAGCTTAAATAGATAATAAATATCGATGTTTTATGCTTGTACTAGATAGGCGAATTATAATGAACTTGAAGAGTTCTTAAGAATTTCATAACAAAGCTCAAGGATGAAAAAGCACGATGCTTATCTATGTGAAGATGAGGAGTTCGTGTTTTTCATCCTTGTTTTGTTTTGGTGATTTTCTACTCCGCAATGCGAGACACTGCCACATAGATGCCGGAGATACGGTACCAGGTAGGAAAGTCCACAATTCCCGTCTGAGGCAAATCGAATGATTGTTGAAATAGCTTCACTGCATCTGCTGTCTGTTGCGTATACTGACTATCGACTGCGACCTTCGGAATAATGGTATAGGTATCTGAGATGCGGTTCAACTGCTCCTGAATCATTCTAACATTTGCTCCGGATGCTCCAATATTTAAGTTGGCTCCAGGCCAGGAGGAGGGAACTCCGGAGACCTCAGTAGCTGTATTAATATAGATGGAACTTCCATAAAAATGTCTTAATATCTCAATCGCACTTCTACCCTGATCACCTAGCTCCTTAGAGCCCCATTGGGTCATCCAATTCGGACATTGAACCTTGTTACCGTCACAGTATTGTGTCAGTATAGGTTGTTTTACGTTAGGTCTGGACAAATAATTGGTGAATAGCTGGTCTACAACCAAGGCAACATTACTGTAGATGTTACGCCCGGGAATCCATTTGTGATCGAAAGCAGTGGAGGAGGTGACAGTAAAATTAAAACCCTGGTTTCGGTACCATTCAGTGAAAACTCGATTCAAAGAAAAGGACAGTATGGCTAGGACATTGGCATTTATCGTTTCCACAGGCCAAGTGGCATAGATTTCGCTGGAGGCAACATTTTTAATATAATCACGGAACCTGACATAGTGGTTCGTTGCTGAAGTATCCGTCGGAGGTCCGTCATGAACGATGACATATTCTGGGATAACAACATTACTGAGTACTATCTCCCCGGTCTCCTGTGTTTCCTTAATCTCTGCTTCTGCAATCTTCGGAGGATAATCCCCATACAAAGTGTGAGGAGGAATTACGTAAAGAGCTGCATCCCCTTGACGACTCACAGAACTTAGGATTGTATCCTGTAGGGCTGTGATATTCGGAAAGATTTCTACATTTTGGACGGTTACCGGGATAAAGTCAGGTGAAGTTATATTCAGCGTGTATTCTGCATAGGGCTGTTGCGTGGAGGGTGCCTGACTGTAATCCGCAGATGGAGCAGGTAGTGTAATTTCGGGGGTCTGGCCGGTGAGATCAGTGGTTAATTCATCAATAATCGTAGTAGGTGCTCCTACCGAAGAAACAGTAACCGTTGCATTCGCAATAGGAGTCAGATTCGCTGTTGTCGCACGAATTTTAAGTCGTCCAAGATTCTGTGTGTCCATCTGTGTGGGATAGACACGAATACCGGTATATTTATTTGCGATAGGAGAATTGTTTAGCCAATTCGTATTCCTACTATTATCAGGGAAGGTATTATTCCTATAATACATATGGTATACCTCTTTTTCTTTACTAATAAAATATGAAGTGATCCTATGGCTGTGCTTATTATACTCCGATTCTGGTAACTCCTACATAAATGTTCGAGATGCGATACCAGGTTGCGAAGTCTACGATTCCGGTAACCGGCAGATCGAAGATCCTCTGAAAAGCACGTACTGCATTAGCTGTCTGTTGACCATAAGTCCCATCTACAGCAATTCTTGGAATAACGGTATAGACTTGTGCGATACGGTTTAGTTGTGTTTGAATAGTTCTTACATTATTACCGGTGGCTCCGATGCCCAGACTACTTCCCGGCCAGGATAAGGGAACACCGGATACCTCAACAGCGGTATTAATATAGATGGAATTACCATAGAAATGTCTCAAGATCTGAATTGCGGTTTGACCTTGGTCTCCGAGGGTTTTGGAGCCCCATTGAGTCATCCATCCGGGACAGGAGGTGCGGTTGCCATCACAATATTGGGTCAGGATTGGCTGGGTTACATTCGGTCGTGAGAGGTAATTAGTGAAGATATTATCAACGATGAGTCCAATGTTTGTATAAACATTACGTCCATTAATCCATTTGTGATCATAAGCGGTGGAAGAGGTGATGGTAAAATTATACCCTTGGTTACGATACCACTCGGTGTATACTCGGTTTAATGTAAAGGACAGAATGGCAAATATATTGGCATAGATGGTCTGTTCCGGCCAGGTGGCATAGATTTCGCTGGAGGCAACATTTTTAATGTAATCACGAAAGCGTACATAGTGATTGGTGGCTGCGGAGGCAGGAGGTCCATCATGGACTATGATATATTCGGGAATTACTACACGGCTCAGTACAATTTCACCAGTTTCCCGTGTGGGTTTTATCTCATCCTCCGGAATTTTTGGTGGATATTCGTAATAAAGAGTGTGAGGTCCAATTACAAAAACCTCTTCCGTAACCTCAGCTTCCAGTGGATTTAATTGGATATTCTGCTCGGCTAAGACATTTGGAAGGATCTGGACCCCAGAGAAGAAGGCGCCTTCATAACCCGGAGCGGTCACGTTAATATCGTATTCTGAATAAGGCTGTATCGGCTGAGGCTCCAAACTTAGATTAAGTGGAGGAGCATCAAGCTCTATTTCGCCGGTTAGTCCGGAGGCATCGGTGGTGAGCTGCTCCAATACTCTCGTAGGATTACTGGGATCAGTAATGGATACCGTGGCATTAGGAATGGGAATGACTCCGGAAGTTGTGCAGCGGACTCTAAGCCGACCCAAAGATTGAGTTTCCAGCTGAGTTGGATAAAGTCTGGGGGAAGGTATAGAATATATATGAGACTTGGAACTATTCGTCTGGTTCATTATTCTACGGAATCCTTTCGTTTTATTAATAGCTTATGTTTGTGGAAGATAAGATGTGAAATAATTTTACAAAATACGGAAATATTAGAAAGCAGCTTATGATAATTTATGCATTAACCAATCAAGGAGGAAAATAATTAAGGATGCTTATTAATAAGATAAGTAGAGCTAATAATTATGAAAAATAATTTATATAAACTACTTGCTATTTCAATATAGGTGTGTTAAAATCATAAAAATAAACAAAAAAATTGCATAATTATACATTACAAATTAATAATAATAAAGAAAAAGAAAAAATTGGAAGATGTACGATGGAGTATGTCCTCGATTTGGGTTTGTATTCTTTTTTTTTGCCAACTTTTAGGTCCAAAGTAGAAAATGAAATAGTAAATGCAGCGGATAGCTGCATTGTGCAGCTGAATGTGCATTGTATGGCTGATTGCTGCATTGTGCAGCCGATGGCAGCAGAATGGAGGATTTGATGAAAGCATTCTTAATTCTTGAGGATGGCAATGTTATCGTGGGTGAGAGCATTGGAGCAAAGAAAGAAATCATCAGCGAAATCGTATTTAACACAGGTATGACAGGTTATCTTGAGGTGCTAACCGACCCTTCCTATGCGGGTCAAAGCGTTGTAATGACCTATCCCTTGATTGGAAATTATGGTATTTGCTATGAGGATATGGAATCACATAAGCCTTGGCTGGATGCATTTATTGTCAGAGAATTATCACGAATTCCAAGCAACTTCCGTAATGAAGAAAGTATTCAAGGCTTCCTCGAGAGCAATGATATTCCGGGTATTGCAGGAATTGATACAAGAGCACTGGTTAAACTACTCCGAAACAAAGGAACAATGAACGGAATGATTACCACCGATGAAAATTATAAATTGGAGGAGATTCTTCCTAAAATACATCAATATAAGGTAGAAAAAGTCATCGCAAAAACTACCTGTAAGGAGAAAAAGATCATTTCGGCAGTAGCTAAGAAGAAATATAAGGTTGCGTTATTGGATTATGGTCTTAAGAACAATATACCTAGAGAGCTGGCGAAAAGAGGCTGTGAGGTGACAATCTATCCTGCATTTACGAAGGCTGCGGAAGTTCTAAAAGACAAGCCGGATGGTATCATGTTATCCAATGGCCCCGGAGATCCCAAGGAATGCACGGAAATAATTGCTGAGGTAAAGAACATGTACGATAGTGGTGTTCCGATCTTTGCAATCTGCCTTGGACATCAGCTTCTTGCTCTTGCAAATGGTGGAGATACAACGAAGATGAAGTACGGTCATCGTGGTGCCAATCATCCGGTGAAGGATCTGAAGACAGGAAGGGTATATATTTCAACTCAAAATCATGGTTACATGGTAACGGAGGAGAGTATTGAACCGGGCTTAGCAGAGGTTAGTTTCATCAATGTCAATGACAAGACAGTGGAGGGCCTTCATTACCTTGGGAAGAACGTTTTCTCGGTTCAGTTCCACCCGGAAGCCTGCGCAGGGCCGAGGGATAGTGAGTTCCTATTTGATGAATTTCTTAACATGATGGAGGTGCAGGGATAATGCCAAGAATTGAAGATATCAAGAAAGTATTAGTAATCGGTTCCGGTCCGATCATCATCGGCCAGGCAGCAGAATTTGATTATGCGGGTACCCAGGCTTGTCGTTCCTTGAAGGAGGAAGGCATCTGCGTTATCTTGGTGAATTCCAACCCGGCTACCATTATGACTGATAAAGAAATTGCTGATATTGTCTATATAGAGCCCCTAACTCCCGATTTTGTAAAACGAATAATCTTAAAGGAACAACCCGATAGTGTATTGCCGACCCTGGGAGGTCAGGCGGCATTAAATATCGCGATGGAGCTTGAGGAATCAGGTTTCTTAAAGGAAAATGACGTTAGGTTGATTGGTACGACCTCAGCTACCATTAAGAAAGCAGAGGATCGTCTTGAATTCAAGATAACGATGGAGAAGATCGGTGAGCCTTGTGCACCCAGTGAGGTTGTAACCACTGTCAAGGCTGCGGTAGCATTTGCTGAAACGATCGGTTATCCTGTAGTTGTTCGTCCTGCCTATACCTTAGGAGGCAGCGGAGGAGGAATTGCTGCGACACAGGAGGAGCTGGAGGACATCTGTACGAACGGACTTCGTCTCAGTCGCGTAGGACAGTGCTTGATCGAGCGCTGTATCGCAGGCTGGAAGGAGATTGAGTACGAAGTAATGCGTGATAGTGCAGGTAACTGCATCACCGTATGTAATATGGAGAATATCGATCCGGTTGGTGTACATACCGGTGACAGTATCGTAGTAGCACCTTCACAGACGCTGGGAGATAAAGAATATCAGATGCTCCGCAGCTCCTCCTTGAACATCATTACCGAGCTGGGAATTACCGGTGGCTGTAATGTTCAGTATGCACTTCATCCGGATACCTTTGAGTATTGTGTTATAGAAGTCAATCCCCGAGTAAGCCGCTCCTCTGCCCTCGCTTCCAAAGCGACCGGATATCCAATCGCTAAGGTTGCAGCTAAGATAGCCTTGGGCTATCATCTGGATGAGATCCAGAATGCGGTAACGAAGAAGACCTATGC
This sequence comes from Herbinix sp., assembly GCA_029239365.1. GTDB lineage: Bacteria > Bacillota > Clostridia > Lachnospirales > Lachnospiraceae > Mobilitalea. Next base: position 15,813 of record JAQZBA010000007.1, read on the forward strand.
CAGCTTCGAACCCACTCTGGATTATGTGGTTGTTAAGATACCGAAGTGGCCCTTTGATAAATTCATTACGGCGAAGAGAGCATTAACCACGCAGATGAAGGCAACCGGTGAAGTTATGGCAATCAGTACGAACTTTGAGGCTGCTCTGATGAAGGCAATCCGTTCCCTGGAACAAAATATCTACAGCCTAAAGATTAGTAGTTACAGCGAGATGACCACAGAGGAGATTATCAAGGATCTGTATAAGATAGATGACAGACGCCTGTTCGTTATCGCAGAAGCAATCAGAAGAGGCATCACGTATGAAGAAATTCATGAGATTACGAAGATTGATTATTGGTTCATTGATAAGATCGCTATCTTGGTAGAGGTAGAGAAGGAATTGTCTCATGGACCGCTTGAGGTGGAACTCCTGGCGAAAGCAAAGCGCCTGGGATACCCGGATCGTGTTATCTCTGAGCTGACAGGTAAGAGTGCTGAAGAGATTAAGGCAATGCGTAAAAGTAATGGCATCATTGCGGCTTATAAGATGGTGGATACCTGTGCCGCAGAATTCGATGCAGAGACACCTTACTATTACTCTACCTTCGGAAGCGTCAATGAGGTGGAGAAGACCAGCGGTAGGAAGAAGATCATGGTGCTTGGCTCCGGTCCGATCCGTATCGGTCAGGGTATCGAATTCGACTACTGCTCTGTGCATAGTGTGTGGGCACTTGCGAGCAGCGGTTGCGAGACAATCATCGTGAATAATAATCCGGAGACAGTAAGTACAGACTTCGATATTGCAGATAAGCTCTACTTTGAACCATTAACACCGGAGGATGTAGAAAATATCGTGGATATCGAACAGCCCGATGGTGCAGTAGTACAGTTCGGTGGTCAGACAGCGATTAAGCTGACAGATGCTTTATTAAAGATGGGAGTTCCGATCCTTGGAACCTCTGCAGCCGATGTGGATGCTGCTGAGGACAGAGAATTATTTGATCAGATACTGGAGGAATGCGGTATACCCAGACCCGAAGGTAAGACCGTATTAACGACTGAGGAGGCATTGGTTGCAGCCAATGAATTAGGCTACCCCGTTCTCGTTCGTCCTTCCTATGTACTTGGTGGTCAGGGAATGCAGATTGCCATCTGCGATAAGGATATCATCGAATTCATGCAAATCATTAACATGACAGTGCAGGAGCATCCTATTCTGGTGGATAAGTATCTGATGGGTAAGGAAGTAGAAGTTGATGCAGTGTGCGATGGTGAGGACATCCTCATTCCTGGTATCATGGAGCATATTGAGAGGGCAGGAATTCACTCCGGTGACAGTATCTCGGTCTATCCTTCCCAGAGTGTCAGCCGTAAGGTAAAGGTTGATATCGTTAACTACACGAAGAAACTGGCTAACTCCCTTCATGTCATCGGACTGATTAATATACAGTTCATCATCTACAATGATAAGGTGTATGTAATCGAGGTTAACCCTAGATCCAGCCGTACGGTTCCTTACATCAGTAAGGTTACCTCCTTACCGATTGTTGATATCGCTACTAAGGTAATCTTAGGAGAGAAGATTAAAGGGCTTGGTTATACCCCCGGATTATGGCCGGAGTCAGAATATATTGCAATTAAGATGCCGGTGTTCTCTTTTGAGAAGCTTCGCGGTGCTGAGATCAGCTTAGGACCTGAGATGAAGTCAACGGGAGAGTGTCTAGGAATTGCAAAGACATTCCATGAAGCGCTTTATAAGGCATTTATAGGCGCTGGAATTAATCTTCCGAAGCATAAGAAGATGATTATGACAGTAAAGAAATCCGACAGGGAAGAAGCGGTTGGATTAGGAAAGAGACTCATCGCTCTTGGTTATGAGATCTATGCAACGAAAGGAACAGCAGCAGCTCTTAGTGAGAAAGGGGTTCCTGCAACTGTGATTAATAAGATAGGTCAGGGAAGTCCGAACCTACTTGACTTGATCTTAAGCCATGAGATGGATATGGTTATCAATACACCTACCCAGGGTCGTGATAAGACCAGGGACGGCTTCTCAATCCGCCGTACCTCCATCGAGACAGGTGTGCCCTGCTTCACCGCTCTGGATACTGCCAGCGCATTACTGACCAGCATGGAATGTGATAATAGCGACATTACACTGGTAGATGTAGCACAGCTGTAAGCTGTCCATAATCAAATAAAAGGAATTGATTAATCAATTCCTTTGTCATGAATACTAGGAAGGTGCCTTAAGTGTAAAAGCTTGAGACACCTTTTTTATAAAACAGACTCCAAAGATTATCCATCCATAAAAAGTATTTGTTATAAAATCAATGGTACCATGCAATACCATTCCGATTTCCATAACAATACAAGCCTTACCCATTTTTTTCTGTGTATAGTTTCTTGTCTTTTTCCATTGATTTTATTTTACCTTTAAGAAAACTATGTTTAGAGATATAATGGTATTAATGTACGTGCAGATAATTGTAACACAAATAAAAAAAATATAAGCATACAATTGTTCTAAATAAAATCTTATGACTGTGCCTAGATTTAAACAAATAGATTGAAGAACGGGGGAAAATGTAATGGTGTATTATGAAGAGGGGAAAATTATACTACGTACGATGGTAAGAGAAGATATTGATAAACTAGTTCGAGGTTTTGAAGAGCAGAATTGGCATAAACCATATGAGTTATTTGAAGAATACTATAATCTTCAGGAGAGCGAAGAAAGAGCGGTGATTGTCGCTGAAGAGGACGGCGCAGTAGCCGGCTATGTAACCCTTCTCCCTTATGCGAAGGAGGGACCCTTTGCCGATAGAAGAATTCCTGAGGTAGTCGACTTTAATGTGTTGATCAAATACCAAAGAAAAGGAATCGGAACAAGAATAATGGATGTTGTTGAGCAGCTTGCCAAGGTGAAGAGTGGTTATATATCTTTATCGGTAGGTCTCCACTACGGATATGGCTCTGCGCAGAGAATGTACATAAAACGAGGATATATTCCGGATGGTACTGGAGTCTGGTATCAAGGAAGACAATTAGAACAATATGTTCCGTGCAATAATGACGATAATCTGACATTATACTTATTGAAAGCCTTGTGATTGATAAGATGGGAGGTTGTTTTAATGCTGGAGAAGCTTCTGAGTGATCTGAAGGGCATATATAATATTCCCTTTCATGATATTGTATTACATCGTGATATGATAGGTTATGTCTGTGTTGTGTCTTGTAATAATGATAAATATATTCTTAAACTATTCAAAAACAGGAATGCGAAACCGGCGATACAGTCAATCGAGATCATGACATATCTTGAGAAAGTATACTTTCCTACTGCACATATCATTGCTACGGCAGCAGGAGAAGCATGTTTTACCCTTGATTTTCAGGGTGAGGACCGAATCGGTGTTCTTTATGAGTATATTCAAGGCTCAGAACCAAATAAGAATACTGATATCATTACGATCGGACGCCAGACCGGAAAGCTACATAAATTAATGGAAGAATATCCGCTCGCTTTAAGTTGTCATGAAAAGTCATTTTATATCGACCGATATATTCAGTGTTTAAAGGAAATGAATTATCCAAAAGTCTCTGAATTCCAAGCTTATGGAGACTTACTTTGGAGCAGGCTTGAGAAGCTTCCAAGAGGCTTTTGCCATGGTGATTACCATACAGGCAATATGCTGTTGAATGAGCGTAATGAATATGCAATATTCGATTTTGATGCTGCCGCTAGGGCATTTTCCATGTATGATATCGCCGTATTCTGTGATATGACGAACTATTTTAATCTGTCCGAGTGTGAATATGCCGAGACGCATTATATGTTGGAAGAGTTCATCAAGGGATATAAGGAATACAATTCCATCAGTGATCAGGAACTTCAAGCAATTGATTGCTTCATTGCAATCAGGCATTATGAGGTTCAGGCGACGATCATAGAAAACCTGGGAATAGCTTGTATTGATCAGGAATTCGTCGATGATCAACTATCTTGGCTGATGAAATGGGAAAAGTTACATGGTACATAGTAAGCTTTTACTTATCTGGTTGGGAGAATCTCGAGCCAGTAGCCATCAGGATCACTGATAAAGTAGAGCCCCATACCGGTGTTCTCATAGCAGATACAGCCCATATCCTTGTGCTTCTGATGAGCAGCGTCATAGTCATCAACAACGAAGGCAAGATGGAACTCATTATCTCCAAGGTTATAAGGACGGTCCCAGTCTCTTAGCCAAGTCAGCTCCAAGAGATGATTTGATACTCCGTCTCCAAGAAAGACGATAATAAAATCACCGGAGGCAGGTATATTACGTTTGGTTTCCTTTAAGCCGAGAGCCTCCTCGTAGAATTTTAAAGACTTATCTAAGTCGAGAACATTAATATTATTGTGTACGAATCTGAATTGCATGTTGAACCACCTTTCTAATATGCTATACATCCGATCAAGCAAGCTTGTCGTATGTTCACTACGCTTTTATTATATCATGAATGAAAAGCTCATTCATGATCTTTAGCTCCGATCACATCCGATCAAGCAAGCTTGTCGTATGTTCACTACGCTTTTATTATAATACAAATTTAACTGGAATAAAAATATAATATTTCATAATAGCGATGTATTATTATATACTAAAAGGCCATACACGTTTGTGTATGGCCTTATTGACGTCATATGTATTATGTTATTTTGTGTTAGAAGTTGAATTTGTCTCTGTCTTTGAGAGAGCTTCAAGCTCTGCTTTGATCTTAGCTCGTATCTCGGATAATTTGAACTTATCTTCCAGATAATCGTCTATCGCTTTAATCAGTGCAGAATCGGTAGCATCATCAGCAGTTACAGCTGCTTCAGCACTTCCACCATTGAAGAATTCGCCTAATGCCTTGTTTAACTCATAACCTGATACTCGGCTTAGCTCTGAATGATCGCTAAAATAAGTCTCTAGCAGAGGAGCATCCTTTGAACTGGTTATGAATACAGTGCAGACAGCAAACTTACGTGTACCGTCCAGGTTAGCAGCATCAATCTCAGCAAATAAATAGGTCATCCCTACCTTCTTTGCGCTGATGCGTCCACCGGAACTAACAGCAACAATGGAGGAGTCGTAGCTGGAATATCTCGCTACTTCAGTTGTATTATCCGGCTTCATAATAACTTTTAACATATCATCATTATTCAGCCCGACAAAAACTCTTTCTTTGGTCCACTTAACACTAATGGCGGCAGGTCCGACAGTAACATCACATGTTAATGGGGTTTTATCAATGCCATCCTTAATGGTAACTGTAACGACGGTAGCTCCAACCTTATTGGCTGTGATTGTACCATCTTCGCTAACAGAAGCAACTTCCGCATCATCGGACTTGAAGTTTACCTTTGAATTCGCACCCAAATTGTAAACCTTCAAAGTAAATGATTTGCCTTTAACTAATGCAACGCTTTTTAAATTTAATCTGTAGCTGTCTTTTATTTCTTTGTCAATACTAGCTGCTTGTGCTGTTACAACGTTATAAGATGTAAATGGTAAAAGCAAAGTAATGAAAAGAAGTAAGCCAAGAGTAATTAAGCATTTACATAATTTTTTCTTTATCATGGCTATTCCTCCGAATTATTGGAAATCCCTTATGTCACATCCTATCCATATAATAGCATTTGTTTTTGTCAGAAAAGTGTCATTATGTAAAAAATTATATAATAAATACTAAAATTATTCCAAGATAACTTCCGTATATTTACAGTAAATAAATAGAAAATCCTTATTCTATAAGGGTTTCAGCGATTTTGCGTGTATCACTTAAGTATGCTTTTAGGGAGGAAGGTTACCGGTCAATTTACTTAAATTAATTATTTGATAAGTTTTTATACTTGTTTCACTCTTCTATATAATATATAATAAACGTAGTGAGCTTACTACAAGCATGCTTGTAAGTAAGCGATATATAACAAAGAATATAAATTTAATCCATACCTATATCAGACCTATATCGCTGAACTAGTTTTCTTTGTTGCCGAGATACAGGCCTGTATTTGGTTGTCCGGGAGAAAAACCTGACTTATAGAAGGATACAAAAGAACATGGTAAAAAGAACATGAAGGGAGATTATGATAATGCAACATATACTAATCGCTGATGATAATCGTGATATTACAGATATCTTATCTACTTACTCCAGAATGGAAGGCTTTGAACCTCTTGTAGCGGGTGATGGTGAAGAAGCAATTCGCCTCTTTACCCAATACAATCCTGATGTAGTCTTGCTCGATGTTATGATGCCGAAGGAAGATGGTTATGAGGTTTGCAGAAAGATTCGAAGCAAATCTAATGTACCGGTTATCCTGATTACGGCAAGAGGTGAAGATTTTGATAAGATTATGGGCCTAGATATAGGCGCCGATGATTATATAGTGAAACCCTTTAGTCCAAGAGAAGTTATGGCGAGAGTTAGAGCAGTAATGAGACGCATGTCTAAAACAACCAAAGAGGCATCCTCAGAGAATACTCATATTGTTGGTAACCTGGAGATTAATCTGGATGAATATACGCTACATATTTCAGACACGAAGATAGCCTTGACTAAGAAAGAAATTGAAACCATGTGGACCTTGGCTTCGAATCCCAATAAGGTATTTACAAGAGATAATCTACTTGACAGTTTATGGGGATTTGATTATTTTGGCGATAGTAGAACCGTTGACTCCCATATTAAGCGTCTGCGTTCTAAGCTCGATGTGGTTGAGCATCCTACTTGGACAATCAGGACTATCTGGGGTGTTGGTTACAAATTTGAAATCGAGGAGAAATAGGGAGTCTTATGTCTAAGGATAATAAGGTACACATCTATAACCGACTGTTTTTCAAGCTATATCTTAATTATTCGGTGATGCTACTCGTTACCGCTGTATTAATCTGTCTTATTTTTATGAAGCTGTATGGTGACATGACGATAAAGAATATTAAAGAACAGATGGAGGATCGAGCGAATAAGCTCAGTGCCATAGCGAGCGAATATATTATTAGCGGTAAAGAAGGGTTTCTTACTGACCTCAATTTGATTAGTGAGGTTAATGATTGGGATATCTGGTCCATATCGAATCCTGATGCGATCAATCGCATGAGTACTTCGATGGAAACCGGTGACACCTATGAGGATTTTATTGCAATAGAAGAATATGCTCCATATGTTGAAAGTATCAATAAGGCATTTCAAGGACCGGGTGATTATCAGGAACGCGATGATAAAGTATATGAGCAGACTATCTTAATCGTCTCAAAGGCAATACGTGGTGATGGACAGGAGGTGGTCGGAGCTATTCTGATTGTTACTAAGGTAAAGGACCAGAAAGAGCTGATTGAGAAAAGCTTATACATGATTGTTATGAGTAGTGTGGTGGCACTGGGAATTTCCTTTGTTATCGTTATCATATTTGCGACGGAATTATCCTTACCGATATCCCGAATGCGTACCACTGCCTTGGAACTGGCGGCAGGTAATTATAAAGCGAAGACAGGAATTAAGCGGGATGATGAGCTAGGCGATCTTGCGAAGACAGTAGATATCCTTTCGGAAAAGCTTCTGGAAAATGATGTCGAACGCAAAAAGCTGGATCAGATGAGACTGGATTTCTTTGCAAATATCTCACATGAGTTACGTACTCCGATTACTGTAATCCGTGCCTACACCGAGACTTTATCGGATGGTGTAGTACAGGAAGAAGAGAAGAAACAGCAGTATTATGAACGTATGCTGTCAGAGTGCAAATCTATGGAACGTCTGGTCGGTGATCTTCTACTATTATCTAAAATGCAGAATCCAGATTTTAAGATCGAAAGTGAGCCTGTTAACTTGAATCAGGTATTCGAGGATATCATCCGAAGCGCTGGAGCGATTGCTGAGAAGAAAAATATTAAGATCGCAGTAACGAAGGATTCGCCGGTTAACATGATTTTGGGTGATTACGACAGACTAAGACAGATGTTTATGGTTATTCTTGATAATGCCATAAAATTCTCTGATGAAAACAAGTCGGTTCACATAAAAATTGAAAAGTCGGACAAAATAATGGTATCCATTAAGGATGAAGGAGTCGGTATTGATCCTACGGATATTCATAATATTTTTGAAAAATTTTATAAATCAAATCTACGACAAAATGCCAGCGGAACAGGACTTGGCCTAGCTATAGCAAAACAGATTGCCATCAGGCATGAAGGGAGTATTGATGTGAAATCTGCTCCCGGTGAGGGTTCGGAATTCATCTTCACCTTCCCGCACTTCAGGGAAGAAGTGTAAAAGCGTGTCTGTTCTTGGAAAAGTTCAAGAAAATACTGCAAAAAAAGTGCTGGTAAGAGTGGTAAAAGTTACTGAGCTAAAAACAGATAAAAATCTTGAAAAATAGTAGATAATAGATTATAATATAGTTAAGGAAATTCCTGAGATGTTCGACACTCTTGTAATTTGAACCTACATGATTAAAAAGGGATTCCTATCATTCGTAAGTAGATGTCAAGCCATCATTTGCAGTGGAAGGCAGAAGCTTATGTGCGGTTACCCACCTAGCGTAGCTAGGAGTCAAAATACAAGAACCGGCATTTCGGGTATAACACTAATGATAAAAGCGGCCTCTGGCCGCTTTTTTTGTGTCACAATAAATTAATAATATGCTTGTCATTTCAGGACAGAATAACATATAATAAGCGTAGTGAGCATGCTGCAAGTATACTTGTGAGCATGTGATCGGAGCTAGAGATCATGAATGCGCTCTTCATTCATGATATAATAATAAGCGTAGTGAGCATATGCAAGACAGATAAGATTCCAATTCATAGGAGGCATACAATGAAACACGGGTTTATTCGAGTTGCCGCGGCAACACCGGTCATCCGAGTTGCAGACTGCGGATACAATGCCGATAAGATAATAGAGTTAATTGAGGAAGCACAGAAACAGGAGATAAAATTGGTTGTATTTCCGGAGCTTTGCGTTACTGGATATACCTGTGGAGATTTATTCCTGCAGGACACCTTATTACGAGGTGCTATGGAGAGCGTGAAGACAATTGCGGATTATACCAAGGACTTAGCACCGGTGATAGTGGTAGGTTTTCCTTATCTTGTGAAGGGTAAGCTTTATAATACAGCAGCGGTAATCCAGGGTGGAAGAATTCTGGGACTAGTACCGAAAATCAGTATTCCGAACTACACTGAATTTTATGAAGCAAGACATTTTACCTCAGGTAATGAAGAGCCATTTTTAATAAAATTTATGGGTGAAGAGATTTATTTTGGATCCCGGATCTTATTCCAGTGCAGCGAAATGCCGGAATTTATCCTAGGTATTGAGATTTGTGAGGATCTATGGATACCACAGTCACCCAGCATCTCACACTGCATCGCAGGTGCTTCAGTGATCGCTAATCTTTCTGCCAGTGATGAACTAACCGGAAAGGATTCTTTCCGCAGGGAGTTGGTTAAAAACCAGTCGGCGAAGCTGGTGTGCGGATATCTGTATGCGGATGCCGGTGAAGGCGAGTCTACAACGGATGTGGTGTTTGCAGGACATAATCTGATTGCTGAGAATGGGACCTTGCTAGCAGAATCCGTTACCTTTGAGAATGGAATGATTTCAACAGAACTTGATCTAGGTAAGTTAAAGAGTGAGCGTAGGAGAATGCATACGTACCTGGGGCAGAATACAAACACTTATCAGGTGATTCCTTTCACCTTTGGCGAAGACGCTAATACTCTTCCGGAGATTAGCTTATCCAGATATATAGATTCGGCTCCCTTTGTTCCTTCGGATAAAGCAGACAGGGAAAAGCGCTGCCGGGATATCATCAATATTCAAGCACTTGGTCTGAAGACAAGATTGGCACATATTAATGGCCGGTGTGCAGTAGTCGGTATCTCAGGGGGACTGGATTCAACTCTGGCGCTCCTTATTACAGATAAAGCCTTCGAGCTATTAGGTTATGATAAGAAGGGCATCATTGCTGTTACTATGCCGTGCTTTGGTACTACGGACAGAACTTATCAGAATGCAATTGATTTGGCAGGGTGTCTTGGAGTTACATTCCTGGAGATTCCGATTCGCGACGCGGTGGAATTGCATTTTAATGATATCGGACATGATAGGAATCTACATGATCTGACTTTCGAGAATAGTCAGGCTAGAGAACGTACCCAGGTACTGATGGATCTTGCCGGTAAATACAATGGCTTTGTCGTAGGGACCGGAGATATGTCGGAGCTGGCTCTTGGATGGGCGACCTATAATGGGGATCATATGTCCATGTATGGAGTGAATGCCTCCGTTCCGAAGACCTTAGTTCGATATTTGGTCGAATACTTTGCAGATTCCACGTCGGATCAAAAACTTGGCGAGGTACTCAGGGATGTACTGGATACACCGGTAAGCCCGGAGCTCCTTCCTCCAAAAGATGGTGAGATATCTCAGAAGACTGAGGATATTGTAGGCCCTTACGAGTTACATGATTTCTTCCTATATTATGTATTGAGATTCGGATTTGAGCCATCGAAGATATATCGGTTAACAAAAATTGCATTTGCAAATCGCTATGAAGATAAAGTAATGTTAAAATGGCTAAAGGTGTTCTACCAGAGATTCTTTACCCAACAATTTAAACGTTCCTGTCTTCCTGATGGACCGAAAGTCGGAAGTGTATCCGTATCGCCAAGAGGTGACTTGAGAATGCCAAGTGATGCATCAGCAGCCTTATGGATGAAGGAATTGGACCGGTTATAATAGACGATAGAGGAAGCTCACGATAATTGAGGAGGAAAGATAAATGGCACTGAAGATAATTACAGATTCAGCATCGGATACACCCAAATGGGTGATAGACCGTTTTAATCTACATGTAATTCCTACTCCGGTAGTGATTGATGAAAAGGATTATTTTGATGGCAAAACAATTATGCCGGAGGAATTCTACGATATCCTGAGAAGTGGTAAGGACATCAAAACTTATCACATCAACTCCCAGATGTTTTATGATAATTTTGAGCCTTATGCGACGAAGGGGGACGAAGTGATTTATATCTGCTTTTCCACTGGAATAGCAGGTACATATAATGCAGCCAATCTTGCAAAGACGGAACTTTTAGAGAAATATCCTAATTTTGATCTTACCATACTGGATTCCAAATGTGCTTCCTTGGGCTTTGGTGTTGCAGCTTATTATGCTCTTCTAATGCAGAGGAATGGTGCCACTAAACAGGAAATAATCGATGGTATCGAGTGGCACTGCGAGCATGTGGAACAGGTATTTACCGTAAGCACTTTGGAATATCTCTTGAAGGGTGGAAGACTAAGTAGGACTTCAGCTATCGCCGGTGGCTTACTGGATATCAAGCCAATTATTCATGTGAATGATATTGGAGCATTGGAATCGATTGAAAAGGTTAGAGGAAGACAAAAGTCCCTAAAACGATTGATTGAAATTGTAGGCGAACGCGGAGCAGACTTAGATAACCAGACAATCTGTGTGGTGCATGGCGATGACGCTGTAACTATGGAAGCGGTAAAGGAACAGCTTGTGAATACATACGGTTGTAAGAAGTTTATGGATAATTATGTTGGATGTGCAATCGGAGCCCATACCGGACCTGGCATCATCGGCATCATATTCTTAAATGAGACATCACCCTATAAAAAATATTTGGTAGATTAGACTTAGTATGACCAGATAGTGTGTTATATTTCTGTTATACATAATTTACTTCTTGTACTGAAGTGATTCTATTCCTATTGTATGATAATTGATAGTCGGTCGGGTATTATAAGTCATTTAAAATGCAGAACGGTGAATATCTGTGCCTATGTATGCAGATGGCGCAGACCGGCCGATTGCGGATGATCTATCCGCATGAGGGAAAGGCAAGTCCAGATGGATACATAGGCATAGATATTCACTTCATTTTTTGACTTATTTCACCCAGACCATAAAGAATGCTGTAAAGCTCTTACGGAGGTAGTAAGCTTTACAGCATCCGGTATATCCTTGAGGCGTGTTTCTTCCGATTATTCTTCTATTTTCGCTTTCTCGAGTGCAAGCTTAATTGCTTCGATCAGAAGCTGCTGAGTATATTTTTTGTCCTCCATGATCTCGATCTCTTCCAGGGGAATATCATTATACAGCTGGGTTTCAATGGCTTCTAAAGAGGGCTTTACGAGAGGAAACATTGTAGTGATAGATTCATCAATATTCTTAATACTCACAGAGTTAATGTGATTCTTATCTACCACAACCTCCAGGTTGAGAGCAGTATCATTCAAGCTAATTGAGGAGGTATATACACCTGCAGTATACAGATCGGTATCTGCTGACGCTGCTTCCTTATCCTTGTTAGGTCGGAACATGAATATGAGAAGTAGGATCAGAAGAATCCCTAAAGCTGCAAAAATCACTGTATATATGATTTCTTTTAATTGGATAACGACTATTTTCGTCTTTGCCATTTCTAACCTCCGAGCATGATTTGCTTCATGTCTT
>JAQZBA010000270.1 GCA_029239365.1 Herbinix sp.
GGCGGAAACAATTGCCGAAGTGGTAGCCTCTGTTATTGGTAATACAACTTCAGATCAAATTAAAGTAGCAGATCAGGAAGGTAATCTACTTTATGGCGGAGGGCAGGATCTCTATTCCGGAAGCGCTAATTCCAATGAGGATTTTAAGGACAGACTGCGTAATACTTTTGTTAATAATCTCTATATGGGGCTATTGAAGAGTGGATTTGATGATGCTGAGATTATGCCTAATCTAATATTCAATATGGATAGAGTGACAGAACTTTATACCGAATACCTTCCGGCAGAAGGACAGGATCAAGGTTTGTTTAGCCACAGCTATACCTATAGCTCGGAGAATGCCAATACTTCAGGTGGAGTACCAGGTACTGATTCCAATGATGAGACAGATTATTTGTTAGAAGATACTTCCTCTAATAATGGAACAGTAGAAATCGAAGAATACGACTATCTACCCAATGAACGGGTTACGAATACAGAGTTTGAAATCGGAGCTATTATTCCCGCAGAATCTTCCATCAGTATTGTGCTTCGTAAGGTAATTAACTTAAAGGAAGAAGAGCTGGAATTGCAAGGATTGCTAGACGGGACTACTTTTGAGGAGTATGCCCTTGCGAATAAAGCCAGTCGAATCGCCGTGGTTGATGATTCTATTTATACCATGGTATCCCTGGCAACAGGAATTGATATCGACCGAATATCAATCTCTGCTTATGAACAACCGGTATTTGTACCGAAGGTTGAAACAGTTAGAAGCTTAACCGATTACCTTCAGATTATTCTCGCAGTTCTGATTATTGCATTGTTAGTATTTGTAGTATTTAAGGGTGTCGGTCCCGTCGAAGTTACGGAACTTGAACCGGAATTATCTGTGGAACAATTGCTAGCAACAACGAAAGAAAACCAAACGATTGAGGATATCGAATTTAATGAGGTATCTGAGGTTCGAAGAATGATTGAGAAGTTTGTAGACGAAAAGCCGGAGGCGGTTGCTCAACTATTACGTAACTGGTTGAATGAAGATTGGAGCTAAGGGACCTAGCTGAAAAGCAGCAGAATGGAGGTTTTAATCATGGCAAAAAGCAGTGGCGATATCACTGGAATACAAAAAGCAGCTATCCTGTTAATTTCCCTTGGACCGGAACGTTCTGCCAGTATATTTAAACATCTGAAAGAAGAAGAAATTGAGACCATGACGCTGGAAATTGCGAATACCAGAAGTATCTCTCCGGCAACGAAGGATCAGGTCATGGATGAATTCTATGAGATATGTCTCGCGCAGCAGTATATTGCTGAGGGTGGTATTTCCTATGCGAAGGAATTACTTGAAAAGGCACTTGGTCCGGACAAGGCTAGAGATGTTATCGGTAAGCTGACCGCTTCCTTACAGGTTCGACCTTTCGAGTTTGTCCGTAAGACGGATGCTTCTCAGCTATTGAACTTTATTCAGGATGAACATCCCCAGACGATTGCTTTGATTTTATCTTATTTATCCCCACAGCAGTCTTCCACAATTATCTCTGCATTAGCACCGGACAAGCAGGCAGACGTTGCAAAGCGTATTGCTCAGATGGATCGTACCTCACCGGATGTTATCAAGGAAGTTGAGAGAGTATTAGAGAGAAAGCTGGCATCCTTAGTAAATCAGGATTACACCATTGTCGGTGGTGTAGATTCTATCGTAGAGATATTAAATACGGTAGATCGTGGTACAGAGAAGCATATTATGGAAACCTTAGAGATAGAAGAGCCTGAGTTAGCAGATGAGATCAGACGTAAGATGTTCGTATTTGAGGATATCTTAAGTCTTGATGATAAGTCAATCCAGAGAGTACTTCGTGAAGTTGATAATAATGAACTTGCAGTTGCTCTTAAGGGTTCCAATGAAGAAGTACAGAATGTAATCTTTAATAACCTATCCAAGCGACTTGCTTCCATGATTCGTGAAGATATGGATTACATGGGGCCTGTACGTTTGAAGGATGTTGAAGAAGCTCAGCAGAAGATAGTTAATATTATCAGAAAACTGGAAGATTCCTCTGAGATTATTATTTCTAGAGGTGGAGGTGACGAGATCATTGTCTAATATGATTAAAGCGTATTCCATTCGTTATGAGGATGAGGTTAAGAAGACCATCGATACTCATCTTCGGATTGATAAAGAGCTTGAAGAACGGAGAATTCGATTATTACAGGTTGCGCTACCTCCAAAGGACGGGCAATTCATCGAAGGTATTAAGGCAGTTGTGATTGATCCGGTTCAGATTCCGACTAGAGAAGATATTACGGAAAAGGCTTCGGCTATGATTGAAGAAGCAAGAAAAGAAGCGAAGAGTATACTGGATCATGCCAAGAAAGAATCGGAGCATATCAAGAGTGAAGCTTATACCGAGGCTCAGAAAAAAGGCTACGGAGACGGTATGCATCAAAGCCAGAAGGAACTCAAGCAGTTCAAATCGGACTATGAGGAGAAAGCTCGTCATTTGAAGAATGAATATGATGAGATGGCAGCTTCCTTGGAGCCACAGATGGTTGATATCATTGCCTCCCTGGTAGAGAAGATTACCGGTATTGTGGTTGAGGATAAAGAAGATGTTATATTATATCTTGTAGATAAAACCTTGAGAAATAATGACAAATGTAACGAATATACGATACGCGTCTCGAAAGAGGATTTTGAGTTTATCTCGATGCGTAAAAATCTGTTACTAAGTGCCATAGGAAGAGAAGTTCCTCTCTATATTAACGAGGATCCGACCTTAAGAAGAAACCAATGTTTAATCGAAACAGAGTTCAAGGTGATCAATTGTAGTCTTGATGTTCAATTAAAGAATTTAGTCATGGATTTAAAATTACTCGCGGGTATTTAGTTTTTTGTAAATATTGTCGATATAATAAGAAAGCAGGAAATGATGGTATCGATTAACTTTAATAAATACAAACAACTGCTCGATAAATCCTTTGAACAGGAGATCGGAAGAGTTGTAAAGATGGTTGGTCTAACAATCGAAGCCTCGGGTCCAAACGCTTCACTTAACGATGTCTGCTTCATAACAGGGGAGGGTACAAATCATAAAATCCCGGCAGAGGTGGTTGGATTTCGTGAAAATCGTATTCTCTTAATGCCCTATGATGATATGACCGGTGTAGGCATCGGCAGTCTGGTTGAGAATTCAGGTTCTGCTTTCAAGGTACAGGTAGGAAGAGATCTTCTTGGTAAGACCTTGGATGGTTTGGGAAATCCAATGGATGCTTCCGAGCTGCTTTGCAGTCAGTTTTATCCTGCAGAGGCTCCACCACCAGACCCTATGAAAAGAAAGATTATTGATGAGGTATTACCTCTTGGGGTAAAAGCGGTAGATGGAATGCTTACCGTAGGAAAAGGGCAAAGAATTGGAATATTTGCCGGAAGTGGTGTGGGTAAGAGTACATTACTCGGAATGTTTGCAAGAAATACAAAAGCAGATATTAATGTAATTGCATTAATCGGAGAGCGTGGTAGAGAGGTCCGTGAGTTTATTGAACGTGACCTTGGTGAAGAAGGTATCAAGCGCTCCGTTCTTGTTGTTGCTACTTCAGATAAACCGGCATTGATCCGTAAGAAAGCAGCGAAAACTGCTACGGCAATTGCGGAATATTTTAGAGATCAGGGTAAGGATGTACTATTAATGATGGACTCACTAACCCGTTTCTCTATGGCACAGAGAGAAATTGGACTGGCCTCAGGCGAGCCACCGGTTTCCAGAGGTTATCCACCGAGTGTATATTCGGAGATGCCAAAGCTTCTAGAGCGGGCCGGCAATTCAGAACACGGTTCTATTACAGGGCTATATACTGTATTGGTGGATGGCGATGATTTCAATGAACCGATTACAGATACAGCAAGAAGTATTTTGGATGGACATATCATGCTATCACGTAAGCTTGGACATAAGAACCATTATCCTGCAATTGATATTCTTCAAAGTATCTCCCGTTGTATGAGCTCCATTGTTACCGGCGATCATAAAATTGCAGCAGGAAAGCTGAAGAATGTACTGGCAACCTATCAGGACGCCGAGGATCTGATCAACATAGGTGCTTATAAAAATGGTTCTAATCCGGATATTGATTATGCCATCGCTAAGATAAAAGAAGTAAATACCTTCTTGCAACAGGATATTGATTTGAAGCAGGATTTTAATAGTGAAATCACGATGTTAATGGAGATATTTAAGAAATAATGAAAAAATTTCGATATAGTATGGAAAATCTGCTTCAAGTGAAAAAGAAACTGGAGGACCAGGCGAAAATTGCTTATGGATTGGCAAGGCTTCGTCTGACCAGGGAAGAAGAGAAACTAGAGCAGGTGAAACAACGAAAGACAGGCTATGAGAATGAACTTCGCAGCTTAAGAAGTGCAAAGCTGGATCTGTTAAAGCTCAAGCAATGCGAACAGGCGATTGATATCATGATGGCGAATATCAAGCAGCAGACTACCGTAGTGAAGAATACCGCTCATCGGCTTGAGATCGCAAGAATAAGGCTGAATGATGCAATGGTCGAAAGAAAAACACAGGAAAGGCTCAAGGAGAAGGCATTTACAGAGTATTTACTGGAATTCGATGCCGAAGAGCGAAAGGAAGTAGATGAGCTTAACAGCTTCATTTATAGCAAACCTACGCCGAATGGGGAGGACTGATCATGGCAAAAAAGGATAACGCCAAGGCCGGCGAAAGGGATAAAAAGGAAGGCAGTAAAATCTTAACTGTATTAATTGTACTGTTGATCGTTGTTATCTGGCTTGCTGTTTTTGGATTACTAATTAAAATAGATATCGGAGGCTTTGGCTCCGGCGTATTGAGACCTATATTAAAGGACGTTCCTGTGGTTAACCTTATTCTTCCGGGAGTAGAGGATGCTGTAATCGCGGAAGAAAATAATTTGGAATACACTTCTTTACCTGAGGCTACAGCCAAGATTAAAGAATTAGAGCAGATCATAACGGATATGACAAAGAACAGTTCTGACAGCAGTACAAATGTTGCGGAATTGCAGGCGGAAATAGAGCGTCTTAAGGTGTTTGAGGAAAATCAGCTAGCTTTCGAAGATCGGGTACTGGAATTTGAGAAGAATGTAGTGTTCAATGAAGCAGCACCGGATATCACGGAATATAAAGCGTATTATGAAGCGATTAATCCTACAAATGCAGAGACAATCTATCGACAAGTAATCGAACAGCTACAGTATTCTGATGCGATTAAGGAAAAAGCCGATATCTATCGGAGCATGGATGCGCAGGCGGCAGCACAAATTCTTGAGACCATGACTGCGGATGTAGAATCCGTAGCGCAGATATTGCTTAGCATGAAGTCAAAGGAAAGTGCAGCTATTCTTGCAGAGATGGACAATGTTGTAGCAGCTAAGATAACGAAGAAGATGCTGGACATGGAT
>JAQZBA010000271.1 GCA_029239365.1 Herbinix sp.
GATGTGCTAAGCAGTAAAACGTACTATAGGAACGGTGTTAAAGGAGTAGGGAGCATACCAGTACTTGGAAGTGAAGAATATTCAGGTTGGCGTAGAGCTGACATCTACTATCCTTCGGTCGATGGTAGAATACACTTAAGAATACCACTAGGTGCATACTTAATACCTAATGCATCACAGAATGGACAGGCTGGTGTGTTCTATGATGACCCAGACTACATACAAGATAACATACTTAATACTGCAAATATAGCAGGGTTACAAGGTAATATACCTGTTCAACCTGAGTATACAGACTCCCCTCAAGCAAGTCCATATGAAGGTACATTGTACCTTAAGGTACCTCGTGGGTACTACGATGGAGTAAACACATGGTTGCGATATAATGACCCCGAATATAGTGCAGCTTATATCCTTAATATTGCTAATATATTTGGTATGCAAGGTACAGCAGTAGCAGGTAAGAGGTATGCAAGTGGTATTCTTGCACCAGGTGTAAATGATGTATGGATACCAGGGACGGTAGGTGGGAGTGGTTCATCGGTAAGTGTACTCAGACTTATTGTCTCTGGTCTAGCATTTAAGCCTAGAATGGTTAGAGCTTACCTTATTTCTAATCCAAATATATTTGTTATTGCTACTGATAACCCAGCGGAGACTAGCTATGGCAAAAATGTAATGCTTCAACAAGAAACGAACTTACCATATCTTTTTAAATTAGATGGAACAAATATATATATGGTTAATGGTGGATTTGCAGTACCTGTTAAAGCTCCCTACACGGGTAATTGGCAATGGGAGGCATGGGAAGAATAAGAAAGGAGATAGAAATATGATGACATTAGTAATCTATGATAATACGGGTAAGGTATGGAGCCAAATGAGTGGAAATTATGATAAACCATTAGGTGGAGTTCAATACTTAGAAGTAGAAGTCCCAGCCGGACGTTACGTGGTATCAGTGAACGTGGGAGTGGTGCCGCACGTCGCAGTATTAAGTCCTGCACCTATAGACTTAGTGGCTGAAAAATTGGAAGAACTTGAAGAAAGAATGGGAAATACAGAAAATTTATGTTGGATTGCCTTGGAGGGAGCCGCCGACACTTACGAGGCAGTCGAACCATTTTTACCGGAATAGGAGGAAATAAGAAAATGGCAGAAATTTATTACAACTTAGTAAAGGCAGGTAGAAGAACTATTAAGCAGGTACCCGCTAGCGTTCGTTCTGAAGTAATTGCATTACTACAAGCTGACGGCATTGTTGTAACAGAATAGGAGGACAGCATAAATGATCAGAAACTTTATGTTTATTATATCAATATTGAAGGGAGGTAAAATAATTATGGTAGACGTATATGTGGCTTTAATTGTTGCTCATCGTAGAACCATCGATCAAGTTCCTGCTAAGTTGCAGGCGGCAGTATTGGCAGATTTAAAAGCTCTTGGACTTGACGGAAACGGAAATCCGTTATCATAAAGTAACTACGATAAGCCTTAGGGCTTTTTTTTAATGCAAAAAATTATGAAAGAAGGTAAAGGAATGGAAAAAGTATCAAAGAGCATCAATGGAGTAGGTGGTGTAATAATTAGCGTAATGACATTAATATTCGGTCAATTTTGGTTTCTGTTTGCTTTTTATCTGGGACTGAATATTGTTGATTGGATTACTGGGTGGGCCAAGGCCAGGAAGAAGAACGAGGGAAGCTCAGCTATTGGTATTCGTGGAATAGTCAAGAAAACGGGATACTGGGTGATAATTGCAATTGCTTTCGGCTGCTCATTTGTATTCATTCAATTAGGAGAAATCTTAAACATTAATTTGAGCTTCATGATATGGATAGGATGGTTTACGCTTGCTACCTTAATAGTTAATGAAATAGTTAGCATACTTGAAAACCTTAAATTACTCGAATATAAAATACCATACATCCTTATAAAAGGCTTAAAAGTTTCTGGAGATTTCATTGATGCAGCAGGGAAGAAGCTATTTAATGGAAAAGAGACGGAAGGGAAAACGGATGAATAATATACCAGAAAGAAATAATAATCCACAGGAACTGAATAAGCTAGTCAAAGTAATGCTCGAGCTTGCCCTGGATGATATCCGGAGCCAAGGCGTGAATCCATTGGTCGTGGAAACATATCGTCCCCAGGAGCGGCAAAATTATCTGTATTGCCAAGGGCGAACCATTGCAGAGTGTACTGCAAAGGGCATATCAAGCAGTTTTGCCAAGGCATATTGTAATCCGAACGGAGGCAAAAAGCCTACAAAGACGCTCAATAGTGTACATACAGCTCGTAAGGCTGTCGATGTAGTACCTCAACGTATTGTCAATAAGAAGATGACGGCTATATGGAACGTGAATGACCCACATACGCAAATCATAATTAAAACTATGCAAAAATATGGTTTTGAGGCCGGAGCTAACTGGGATAACTTTGTGGATAGTCCTCACTTTCAGGTCAAAGGTGATTTTACAGCTGTATTCGATGCAAAGCATACAACTCCATACGTGACGAAAGCCATTCAGACAGCTTTAAACGAGCGCAAGTGCAATAACCTTACCGTAGATGGTAAATGGGGTCCTGCGACCACTGAGGCGGTTAATGTATTCAGGAAATGCCAAGGATATAAGACAGCCCTTGGACAGATAGGCTCAGAAGCATTAAATGCGCTTTTCGCTAAATAATTATATCAAAGCCCTGGTCTTAATTGATCAGGGCCTTTTTTGATTCCATTAACTTGCACACAAATCACATTTTATTGTGTTATATTATCGTTGTGTAAGGTTATAAAAACCTCTATTGGCTATGCACGGTGTAATTTTTATTATTGCAAATATTGATATAAAGTGGTAGTATTTGTAATAAAAGGGGGAGTATAAATGGCTGAGGATAGAATAGAATTAATTAAGAAGATAGAAGAGATGAGAAAGAGCAAGGTATTAATCTTTTTTACCGGGGATAGGAGTGGACTTGAGACACAGATAGCAAATGACGCAACTAATTATTTTAGCGAGCAGCTTGATAAGATTGGCGTTGTTCCAAAAATTACATTGTTTTTATATACTAATGGTGGTAATACTTTAGCTGGTTGGAATATTGTAAATTTGATACGTCAATTTTGTGACGATTTTGAGATAATAGTGCCTTCAAAAGCAAGAAGCACAGGAACATTAATGTGCCTCGGTGCTAATCGTATTATAATGACGAAGCAGGCAACATTAGGACCAATAGATCCAAGTGTAACTATGCCACTTAACCCCCAAATTCCAGGTGGTTCTCCTGAAGCAAAAGTTCCAGTTAGCGTAGAAGCAATTAAAGGTTTTTTTGAATTAGCAAAACATGAATTAGGAATAACAGACCAAAATGCATTGTCAAGTATATTTTTGTCTCTAACAGAAAAGGTGCACCCGATAGTTTTAGGAGAAGTATATCGAGCTATAGGACAAATTCAAATGCTTGCAGAGAAACTTTTAAAAAATCAAGTAACCGAACCAAATAAAATAGAAAAAATAATTTCTTTCTTATGTAGCGAATCGGGCAGTCATGATTATACTATTAATAGACGTGAAGCAGCAAATAATCTAGGACTAAATATAGAGAAGCCAGATGATGATTTATATTTGCTAATAAAAGGATTATATGATAATATAAAATTAGAATTACAGATTAGCGATCCATATAGCCCCAATTTGTACCTAGGGCAAGAACAAGAAAAAGGATATGATTTCATAAGATTGATACTTCAAAGTATTGATGGAGGGAAAGATGCATTTGTTTCAGCTGGAAGACTATCTAAGGTAATAATTAGTCAAAGCCCTCTTCAATTTGGAATTAATGATCAAAGGAATTATGAAGGATGGAGGCATATAAATGAATGACAGTGAAAGTGGAAAATACATCAATTATGATGTTAATGTGACGTCAAATCGCAGTAATATAAATGTTGAGACTAGTACTAAGAGCGATTCGCTGATAAATATTATTAAAAATAATACAATTATATATGGCAATATTGTGGAGATTTGCCCTATTCTAGCGCTGTAATAAGTTTAAGCATCCTTCTGGGGGTGCTTTTCTTTCTTCTGAAAATACCCAATATATCCATACTTATTTAAAGAAAGCATAAGATAAGCCCTCGGTCATTACGATCGGGGGCTATTGTTTTGCTCAAAAAAATATATAAGCTTAGGCATTGCGCTACAGTATAGTAGTTTAACATGATTAAATACGAAGACGGAAGCGTTAAATTTGCCACAAGGCTTCCCTGGACATTATAAACAATGCCCTTATTCAATTAAGAGTAGGGGTTATTTCTATTCAAATATATATTCCTCATCCGGGGATAGCGCATTGTCACGTTCTCCGTCCCATGTATCTTCCCCAGATAATCTATCCAGACCGCTTATTTCATCGCTTAGCACTTCTTCATAATATTCAGGAGAAACCAGATAATAGTCATCCTCATAATAGACTATCTCGCCTTCTTGAATACCATCACTAACCAAATCATACATATCCGTTTCAAATAATATCCAATCGGAGTAATCCCGCACAGTAACAGTACATTTATATTTTTTTTTCTCGACTTTAGCAGTTATCGTAATTGTTCCTTCTTTTTTGCCGGTAATGACACCTTTTTTCGATACGGTAGCTATAGTTTTATCAGAACTGCTCCACGTAACTGTTTTGGTTGTTTTAACATAGAGAGTAATTTTTTCATCCGGCATAATAGTGTATTCCACATCCGCCTTGACTATGTATTTTGTTGTAGTAGCTTCCACTTTAGGAATAGTACAATAATTTATCGGAGCTATAATTACCAACGATAGTATCAGAATCGTTGCAATAAGCTTTTTCATCATAAACCCTCCTTCGTATATACCAATGATTACCAATCAATTATAATACCGATAGGATGTTTTGTAAATTAAATATTGTTTCTGTACCAGATTAATGCTATCCTAAAATAAAAACAGGAGTAAAACATGAAATATATTATTATATCAATAGAAGGACCGATGTCGGTATGTATGGATGAAAATAATGAGAAACATTATATCCTCTGTAGGGATCTTCCGGGTGAAGCCAAAGAGGGTGATTGTTTGTTTGAGGATAATCTAGGGCGATTTAGTATCGACGAAGTAAATTCAAGAAGTAGAAAGTGTAAAATATAATATAAAGAACCCCACGTATCATCTCTCCTGATGCGCAGGGCTATCTATTGGGTACCTTTGTTTTATCATAAACTACATTAATATGTTATTATTCATTTTGACTAATTATTTCACGAGTTATGGTAATATATGACCGATAACTTCTGTGTGCAGACGAATTAGCACACATGGAGATGGTAAGTGCAATTGTCCATCAGTTAACGCGTAACTTGACACCGGAGCAGATTGTAGAAAGCGGTTTTGACAAATATTCATACATTGGCCTTATGGCCTCAATCAGCAGGTGGAATAGCGTTTAACTCCTGTTTCTTCCAAAGTAAGGGAGATCCGATTACGGATTTAGTTGAGGATATGGCAGCAGAGCAAAAGGCAAGAACAACCTACGACAACATTCTTCGCTTGGTTCATGATCATGATGTATGCGATCCGATTAAGTTCTTAAGAGTAAGAGAAATTGTTCATTTCCAGAGGTTTGGTGAAGCAAAGCGTACAAATGGTAATAAAAATTGTATTGACAAATCAGAAATATCGTATTAATATGAACTCATTAATAAGCGAAACCGTTGAGAAAGAAGAGTAAGCTTTGTTACAACATTACAGAGAGTCGCTGGTGGTGGGATGCGATATGGAGTATTTAGCTGAATGGGCTTTTGAGGGCAACCCGAAATTAAAGTAGGCGTTGACGGAAACCATAACCGTTATTAGAATGGCATATATTTTTGTATATGAAGAAGTGGACAATGAATTGGGGCTTTTTTTATACCCAAAATTCATTGAGAAAGAATGAATTTAAGTTAAAGGATAAAATACCACTGAATATGACTGGACACTAATGGCGAAAAGACGAACGGGTTAACTTATAGTAACGGGAGGAGATACTTCCAAAGAATTAGAGAGGATTTCCTTCCACAAATCAGGTGAGGAGAAATCACCAAAAATTAAGGAGGATTATAGTATGAGAAAATTATTATCAGTGGTACTAGTAACAACACTTGTTCTGAGTAGTATGGTAGGATGCGGTAAGAAGGAAGCGGGTAACATTACAATCGGGATCGGACAGTTTGCAGAGCATGGATCCTTAGA
>JAQZBA010000272.1 GCA_029239365.1 Herbinix sp.
GGTGCTCCTGAGATTCCGGATCTGTTTACGGCATACCCTAAGACAGCGTTACATTTTCAAGAAAAAGCAATGCTTGTCAACTTTGATGATTACTTTACCGAAGAGGAGCTGTCGAAGTATGTTCCCTCCTTTGTACAGGAAGGTCGCTTCGGAGATAATGGACTTTATGTATTTCCATTTGCAAAATCAACCGAAATCCTGTTTCTGAATAAAACACTCTTTGATCGTTTCTCCGCTGAGAGTGACATTACAATGGAGGATCTTGCAACGATTGAGGGAATTGTGCAGACTTCTGTGAAATACTATGAATGGACGGATGCGAAGACCCCTGATATCGAGGATGACGGCAAGATGTTTTTTACTGCTGATTCCTGGTTGAATCTCACACAGTCAGTGTTTGAACAGCATGGAGAGGAACTTTTTGTTAATGATACACTCAACTTAGAGCAGGATACCTACACCCGCTTCTGGAACCTTCTCTATCCTGCGGTTGCCAAAGGAGGAATCGCTATCTATGACGGATATTCCTCGGATTTATCAAAAACAGGAGATTTGGTCTGTTCTATTGGTTCCACTGCAGGAATAATCTTTTATGCTGACACCATTACATATTCAGATAACACGGTGGAGGAAGTAGAGTATGATATTCTTCCTTACCCAATCATGAGCGGCGAGAAGAAGATAGCAATTCAGCGTGGAAATGGTCTGTGTGTTACCAAGTCAACAAAAGCGAAGGAATATGCCGCTTCTGTATTTATAAAGTGGTTTACGAACTCTGCACAGAATATACGATTTATATCATCTACCGGTTATCTACCGGTGACCAAGGATGCTTTTCAAAACCAACTTCCGAATGAGATGAATCAAGTAACAGACAGCAAAGTGAAGGCAATGTTAACCGCCTCGATTAATATGTACAAAGAATATGCATTTTTTATCCCTCCCACTTTTGAACAATTCGATACCATTGGAAAAGAATATGAGACAAACCTAAAGGCATTATTGCAGGAGGCACAGGAAGCATATAGAAATGATGAAACTAATCTTGACCAATTGTCAGAAGCTGCGTTGAAATCTCTGATAAAATAGACTTATCCATTCTTAACCGGAGGTGAAAAACGTGCGCAATCCATTCATTGATCTTAAGATTATTATGGGAGAGCTTCGCAAGAATGGGAAAAAAGGTATTTCTCTCAGGTTACGATTATTGGCTTTTCTGTCGGCGCTAGTGTTTACAATTGTATTAGCATTCTTAATGATTTTAATGTTAATTGGGGTTTTTAGTAATGGTAGAAGTGAGAGTAGTAAATTGATTGAGAATGAGCTCTTGGAGCTTAGCAAAGATGTTTATGCAGACTTCGGCAAACTATCCAGACAAGGCATCCTATTGTCTGAACAACTAACCTACAATATAAGTCAAATACTATTAGATAATAAGCTCTCGTATCATGAATTTCAGAAGCATCCGGAACTGATTGAGACTATATTAGATTCGCAAGTTGACAATTTATCGTTGTCTTTGCAGACTGCAAAAAGCAGTGGTATTTATATCATTTTAGATTCTACTGTTAACTCACATACCAAAGAAGCTGCGGTCTCGAAAGCAGGCCTATTCTTAAAGAGTACAGAACCCAATATCATTCATTCCGTAGAAGCCAATATACGATATTTAAAGGGTCCTGCAACGATTGCTCGGACTAGAGGTATTGAATTAATGCCCCAATGGGAGCAAGAATTTAATATTGACGCTTACGATTTTTATGATACTGTTATCAAGAATTCCAAGGAGCAAGACTTACCACTCTCCAAGCTGTATTATTGGAGCACGCGGATTACCGTCAGTGCTGTCGGAGAATCCGGAATGCTTCTGGCAGTCCCAATGATTGCAGATGACGGTACCGTCTATGGTATTTGTGGCTTCGAAGTCAGTTCTATGCTTTTTAAGCTGGCCTATAGTCCTGACAATATAGTTTTTCCCCATATTTTTGCTACATTATCCTTAATTGATGAACATACGATCAAAATTAATCATGGCTTAATCGCCGGCAATTATTATATGACTAGCCATCTCACCGATCGGGATATGACGATCTCTGAAAACCATCGTACTTTCTTCAATTATACAACAGAAGATGGGCAAAAATTTAGTGGACTTCATCAAGATATTTCATTATATCCATCTGATTCAGTATATACCAATAATGCATGGATGATTGGCATAGTAATGCCCAAAGAAGAATTATCCTTAGCGATAAACTCTAAAAACAAAACTATATTTGGTTCCGTTTTTCTGCTATTTATGGTTGGCATGTTGATGGCAATTATTATTAGCTGCAAATATATAAGCCCTATTACAAAAGCGCTCAATGGAATTAAGACGAATGGCTATTCCTTAAAAAGTAAAACTAAGATATTAGAGATTGATGATTTATTTGAATATCTCTCGGAACAGGATGAAAAGCTTTCTGCTCAGTCCAACAAATCAATCAGCTCTCTAGCTCATAATACAGCAACCTTTGAGAATTTTGTAGAACGCATTTCAACCTTATCTCCGGCTGAAAAGGCAGTTTTTGATCTGTATATTAAAGGTTATACAGCGAAAGAGATTACCGAAACCCTCTTTTTATCTATAAATACGATCAAAACACACAACAAACGGATTTATGAAAAATTAGATGTTTCATCACGAAAAGAGTTATTGATCTACTTTAAAATGATGGAGGAAATCCAGTCAAAAAAAGCGACTCATCGCTGATAGCAAAGAGCCTGCCACATTAGTGGCAGGCTCTTTCAATTGTTTCTCTTAAAAAGGAAGAGCTTTTCCTTCTTTCTTCCATAATTTAAATTCTGCAGCCGCTGTAAATAGTACGTCTGTTGATGAATTTAATGCTGTTTCGCAAGAATCTTGAATAACACCAATGATAAATCCAATTCCAACGACCTGCATTGCAATGTCATTCGATATGCCAAACAAACTGCATGCCAGAGGGATCAACATTAGTGAGCCTCCCGCAACGCCGGAAGTACCTGCTGCTGCTACACTTGCAAGAATGCTCAATACAAGCATGGTCGGTAAATCAACTGAGATACCAAGGGTATGAACTGCTGCTAATGACATGGTCGTAATCGTAATCGCTGCACCAGCCATATTAACCGTAGCTCCAAGCGGTATACTTACAGAATAAGTATCCTCGTCTAATTTAAGAGATTTACAAAGTTCCATATTGACAGGAATATTCGCAGCGGAGCTTCTGGTAAAGAACGCTGTTATCGCACTCTCTTTCAGACATTTGAATACAAGCGGGTATGGATTCTGCTTGATTGTCAGGAACACAATCAGAGGATTTAATATAAACGCGACACCGAGCATACAACCTACTAACACGATCAGTACTTTTCCATAAGTAGCAAAACCTGCAATACCGGTTTCAGCGATTGTGGTAAATACAAGTCCAAGGATACCAAATGGTGCACAGTTGATAACCCATTTTACAACCTGAGATATTGCATCTGATATATCTGATAAACCTTTTTTCGTTGTTTCAGAGGTATACTTTAATGCTATTCCTAAAATTACTGCCCATGCCAGGATTCCAATGTAATTTCCACTAGAAAGCGCTGTGATAGGATTGGTAACAAGATTCATCAGAAGAGTCTGTAGCACCTCTCCGATATTTGTAGTAACTTAGATTTTATTTACTACTACCGCAATCAAGGCAGATGCTAACGTTCCCAATGCATAAAGCAGCAGAACGCTCTTCATATTGCTTTTGGTTTCGGATTTTGCTGATGCGAGAGAAGACATTACTAGGACAAATACTAAGATAGGTGCTATTGCCTTTAGAGCACCAACAAACATATTACCTAAAATACCAACTACTGCAAACTGAGGTATCGTCAGTCCTAATATAAGACCGATCACCATACCAATTAAAATTCTCTGTATCAAACCTAATTTATTCCATGCGTATAATATTGACTTCATTTTTCCTCCACTTTTTCACCTGTTGTTATTTTTTAATGTAAAAAGTTTTACTGTAATACACACTCATTTTTGTATTATCCAAACACTTCTTTCATTAATCGCTTCGCTGTCGGTGTTGCTGCAAGACCACCTTCCGCAGTCTCCTTAAAGGCCGGATTCATACAATCTCCTATCACCTTCATCGCATGGATGACCTCATCCACCGGGATTTTACTCTCGATTCCTGCCAATGCCATGTCTGCTGAGACGAAAGCATTCGCTGCTCCCATAGCGTTGCGCTTAATACATGGAATCTCCACTAATCCCGCCACAGGATCGCATACCAGACCAAGAACGCTTTTGATTGCAATTGCACATGCATGTTCCACCATCGCCGGAGAACCTCCGCACAATTCAACTAAAGCCGCCGCTGCCATAGCACTGGCAGATCCGCATTCTGCTTGGCATCCTCCTTCTGCACCTGATATACTGGCCTTATTGGCTATAACGATACCAACCGCCGAAGCAGTAAATAAAGCCATAACTAATTGTTCGTCATCCAGCTTTCTCTCTGTGGCAATTGTCATAAGTACTGAAGGAAGAATTCCGCAACTTCCGGCTGTTGGTGCTGCAACAATTTTACCCATACATGCATTAGTCTCAGATGCGGAAAGCGCTTTAATAAGTGCATTTCCTATCATCGGTCCACAGATAGATTGTCCCTCTTTAACACGCTGTTCCATCTTGAATGCATCACCACCGGTCAATCCGCTGATGGAACGTCTGTCAGCATTGACCCCTTCTTTTGTGCTATCCCTCATGACTTCAAGCATAGTTCTCATGGTACACTTTACTTCTTCTTCACTCTTTTCCATCAGAACTGCCTGGTCCCTCAATACTAATTCTGAGATCGTAAGATTTTTCTCTTCCGCTTTTCGGCATAATTCTGATATTGAATCGTATTTCATCACTACCTCCTTAAATTGCATTTAAGATGCTGACGGATACAATATTAGGAACATCTTGAATTATTTGCTTGATCGATGGTTCGATGCCTCCATCAATTTCAATCGTCATAATCGCTATGCCTCCTTTTTCTTCTCTGCTCAGCGAAAATTTATTAATATTGATACCATTAATACCCAGAATATTGCTTACCTTTGCGACCATGCCGGGTGTATCCCGATGTGTAATAATGAGCGCTGCCGATTTACCTGAAATCAATACATCCGCACCATTAATCTTGTTAATTAAGATATTACCACCACCAACGGAAGAACCTCTAAGGCTTATCCGCCTCCCGCTCTCTCCCTCTAGCTCAATGTCAACCGTATTTGGATGAACTCCATCTAACTCCAATAACTCAAAGGTATAATTCAGTTCTTCCTCTTTAGCGATAGCCAGACTGTTACATATTCGATTATCATCAGTATCCATGCCAAGAATACCGGCGATAATTGCTTTATCCGTTCCATGTCCCTGATAAGTCTTGGCAAAGGATCCTGCAAAACCAATCTTAGCTTTGGTAGGTCGCTCACCTAATACTAAGTGTGCATACTTCCCAATACGTACTGCTCCTGCGGTATGGGAGCTGGATGGACCAATCATAATTGGTCCAATAATATCAAAAACCCCAAGCATATACCGACTCCTTTCATAAAATTTAGTAATCTTATCTAATTTGAATTAAGTTTATCTTTCGCTTAGATACTATATTGCACTAATTGATAATGCCTAACTGCTTTTTGAGTATACATATTAGACAATTCAAAGTCAATGGATATTCATGTTAAGGTAAATATTGCATAATATTCAAGTTATTTCTATATCTTATAACCCATCTTTTATCTGCGGAAGTGCGTCATCTTAAAGTGAACTATGTTCGCTTAGCGAAGCGATTTTTATCATATAGGACGAAATTTCTTATACGATAAAATAGGAGCTATCGGTTTACACCAATAGCTCCTGCTAGTATTTAGATTATAACTACGCCTACTCGACTTTAATCAATTTATTCATATCCTCAGCGATCCCCTTCAGATTATCCGCACTTCCTGCAAGCTCTTCACTGGTCGCTAGGTTTTGATGAATTGAATTAAATACGATATTGAAGCTATTGATTGTATTGTTCGTTGACTCAGTAAGCTTCACATTCATATCTACCGTATTCTGTGTCTCATTTAACATAGTGCCGGTAAGATGACTAATTTCATTAATATTCTTACCGGATTCCTTTAGATCCATTATCATATTAGTTACATTTAAAACAGTATCACGCAAGATATCATTACCATGGGTCACCTTTCGGGTATTTACGCTCATCAAATCCTTAACCTCATTTACTCTCTTCTTAAAATCCTGAGTAATCGAAGCTACATCATTCAAGGATTTATTGGTATTATCCGCAAGCTTTCTGATCTCATCTGCTACCACGGCAAAGCCTTTTCCCCCAGCGCCTGCTCTAGCGGCTTCAATCGAAGCATTTAAAGCAAGTAGATTCGTCTGATCAGAAATCTGACGTATGATATCGAACATTTCATCGATTTGATCCGATTTCTCTTCCAGAACATAGGTTGCTGCTAACGTATTCTCAATATCACCCTTGATATCAGTAATGATCGTTAATGCTTCCTTTAAGGAACTTTCATTCCGGTTCGAGGCTTCTGTTAATTTTTCGGATTTGTATTCTGTGTCTTTTACCTTACCGGCGATCGTTTGATTCGTGCTCAGAAGCTTATGTAAGCTATTATTATTGTCATCGATATAGTGTAACATCGTATCTGCTTCTTTTGATGCTTCCTGACTCGTACTTGCGATCTCCTCAATTGAGATACTTTCTTCCGTAGCAATCTCTGACAAGCTTTCACTGGATACGAGCAGTGACTGAGAATATTCCTCCACCTTTTTAAACAGGAGGAGATTATCTTCATAATGTTTTTTCAATTCATCTTCGTTCAATTCAATTGTTTTCAATATTCTAGAGGAGAAGAATGTTAACAATGTAATACCAAAGGAAATTAAACTGATAACCACAAATCTTAAGATCAGCTCTCGAATAAAATTATTGTCTACGGGCAGAGTTGAGGAATTAAATACAAAAATAATGATCTGCGATATAAGTCCAAGCACAACAAATGCAAGATTTAATTTATTATCGAGAAATAACGCAGCCAGAATCATAAAATAGAAAACGCAAGCCCATAGTTCCTTCGACGGTATCATTAATCCCATATAGAGATAATTAACATAGGAAAATACTAAGATAATTATCTTCAGTGCTTGAAAAGACCCTGTGATATGAAGGGTATCCCTGGTTGTCATATTATACATCACCTTAAAAGTGATCAGTTCTATCACCATTAAAGCAGCTAGCACTAATAAGGAGGACCACTTTACTTCACCCAGTAAACCAATAAATTTCAAGAATACAAATAAGGTCCCTGCTAGAACAGCACTAATTGAATAAATGATAAGGACAAATTTTAGAGTTTCAAATTGGTATTTTATAATCGAACTTCTTTCGTTTTGCATAATAATCTCCTCTTCCTGTTTAAACTACCATTTAAATAATAATGCTGTCATTGTATAACCAGACGCAACGGAACAGAAAATGGAAATATCATTTTTCTTAAATTGTTCTATGCTTAGCTTGTCATCCAATGCCATGATGGGGCTTGTACACCCAGAATAACCATATTGATCTCCTACGTAGGTTGCTTTGTCCATCCCTACACCAAGCTTTGTCATTGTGAGCTCAAGGTCCGCATAGGAGAATTGTGACATAAAATAATGAGCGGCATCTTTCGGTTTATAATTAAAATCGGATAATAACTTTGTGATAAGGTCTGACCACTTCTCAGATAAAAAACCAAAATCAAAAGGTTTCCACAACATCTTTTTGTCTTCATTTTCTATCTTTTTATCGGAAATCTTAGATATGCCGCATGCAGGCATGGTTATGGACCAGTAATACTGATCATCAGTGAACATTCTCGATCCGAGAAATCCCCTACTTACTTCTTCTTCCCTTCGTTCAAGAATGATGCCTGCTGCCCCGTCACCGGTACAACCAAAGGCAACCATATCATCTTCTCTAGCCTGAGGACTGATTAACAGAGTTCCGACAATAAGTACTTTATTGAATTTATCATCTGTTTTGAGATACCTTGCTGCTGTATCCATTGCTGTCAGCATCCCAACACAATTAGAATTCATATCAAATACAGCATGTGCATTCACAGCCTGAATCTGATTCTTGATTAATAAAGCACAGCAGGGTGATAGATATTCCGGTGTGTCTGAAACTGAGATGATCATATCAATTTCTTCCGGCTTGATTCCCGAATTACTAAGAACCGTATTGGCAGCTTTGACCGCCATAGATAAACTGGATTCATCGTCATTGGCCAAGGTTCTTGTTTCTCTCCCTAGCTTTTTAAACAACTGTGCAGCATGGTCTTCCACCTGATACCTTTTAAAATGATCAATATAGAACTGATTGTCAACTTTCTTTTCCGGATGATAGGATCCGACCCCTACGATGTGTACATTCTGATACATATTTCCTCCTTAATAAGTTCTCCAGAAAAGAAGCATGCCTTGGTTCATTCACCACGGGCATAAACTTAGCAGCCTGGCAGTCTTGGGATAATCCGACCTGTAGATCCATAGCTTTGCGTCCTTATCTTTCGATAAGTTTGCCTTTTATAAAGTAATATGTAAAAAATAATCAAATTTACTAAATTATATCATTAATTTTGCGTAAATCAATATATGCACACGGTCATTATGATAATTTTCCAAATACGACAGGTTCCTAGTATATTTTAAGCATGCCATTATCACAATACATATGTCTTTCTATCAAGGACATAATGAGGCAAACTGTTCGCCAGACAGAGAATTTCGGTTGCAAAAAATTCAATTTTAGTTTATGATTATAGTAAACGAATCATTAATTTTTGATACTTAACTTGCTCTTTGAATTGATCAATTTATTATGTAAAGGAGACTGCTTATGAGTGATAATGAAATTAAGACAATGTGGGCTCTAGTGAAAGAGAAAGCAGAACCCGGC
>JAQZBA010000273.1 GCA_029239365.1 Herbinix sp.
TACACCATTTACAAGCTTTATAGATTTTGCATGAAATTTATCTTTAATTCCCAAATAGTCTTCTTTATTAGTAGTTATTAAACAATCGGTATATTTTGCTAGGTGTTTCTCAACAGGATAATATAACATCCAGTTTTTCAGCGGAGCTCCTTTAAAAAAGTGAAATCCATGAGCAGAATAGATTACCTTAGTACCACTTTTACGAGCTTTTTTTGCTGCTAATCTTGTTAATACCCCTCCTACAGGAGTATGGCAATGGATAATATCATACTCATTCGTATCTATTAATCTCTTAAGCTGTTTATATGCTGTTATATTGCATGAACTTAGCGGTGATCTTCCAAATGGTAGATCATAATATTTATCACAGTATGGAATAACACAATCCTCTTTATTTTCATAATCATTTTTTGCACAAACATGAGTCTCATACCCATTAAGCTTAAACCATGAAATATAAGGTATGTGAAATGTTGAAATATGATGTTTTACTACTGTTGCAACAAATAACACTTTTTTCATTATCATTTCTCCGTTAATCTAATAGTCATTTCTAGGTTATAGACTTGATGTCTGTCACTATAATCAGACATACTTTTTTCATATACTAAGTCACCAAAAATCTTTTGAACTATATCGATCTTTAATAAATGTAATAACGGATTAAACAGCTTTGTCATAAATAATTTTTTCCCATGAGCCTCCGCAATTAAGCTAACCATTTCTGACGTACAAACATATTCATCATTTTGAGGGAAAAACAACCCCCTACTTTGATCATCAATTAACTGTTTTATAAAATCACACAAAAAGTCAATAAATATCATACTTCGTTTATTATTTATATCAGGAAATGCAGGTATGCTTATTGCAGATTTTGCTAATTTTGCATAATTACCCTTACACCCCTTACCGTATACCATAGGCGGGCGCACAATACTGATTTTAAAACAGTCATCCTCTAATGGCATTATTAATTCTTCAGCTTGTAATTTTGACTTACCATAGTTACTTTTTGGTGCTGGTGTTATATCTTTTGTAATAATTCCTGTATTCATGCCATAAACGCTCATAGAACTCAAAAAAACATATTGCTTAACACCTTCCGATTTCGCTTTTTTAGTTACTTCATATGCTAAGTCTCTATTAACTCTATAATAGATATCTCGATTTTCCTTTTTTTCTTTTATATGAGCTATTCCTGCTACATGAAATACTACATCATATTGGGAAAACACTTTCTCTTTCCAATTATCATCCCTCATATCAATAGTATCAACAGTATACATATTGGGCCATTGCTCCAACCATTGTTCAAACGATGTACCAATATAGCTATTAGCACCTGTAATCAGAATCTTTTTCATAGAGTAACATTCTCCTCCTGTGCTTTTTCATCAGTGACTGCACTCTCAGACATAAGTTTTTTCAATGCACCAGTGCCACCTTCAACAACACCTTCATGCTTAACAATATAAATAATGGTTCCAAAGAAGCACCTGCAATCAAACAAAAAGCTAATCCTATTAACATATTCACCATCTAATCTAGCTTTATCAGGTATTAACAATTCATCCCTACCCTTAATCTGTGCCCAACCGGTAAGTCCAGGAAGTATATCATTTGCACAATACTTGTCCCTTTCTTCTATTAAATCATATTGGTTCCATAAGGCAGGTCTTGGTCCGATAATACTCATCTCACCTTTAATAATATTTATTATCTGGGGCAACTCATCTAAGCTGGTTTTTCTTAAGAATTTGCCCACTTTTGTGATGTATTGTTCCGGATTTTCCAAAAGATGAGTTGGTGTATCCTTAGGGGTATCTATACTCATTGTACGAAATTTCAGTATATTAAAATGTTTTTTCTTTAACCCAATGCGTTTTTGTACAAACAATATGGGGCCTCTTGAATCAAATTTAACTGCTAAAATTAGCATCAGAAAAAGTGGAGATAATACTATAATTCCAAATAAAGCTATAATAAAATCATTAATTCTCTTTATATATTTGTACATTTAATACCTCACACCATTTAATATTCTTTAAAATAAATAATAGTATATTTAAATCTTCTTGATTGTATATGTTGGAACAATCTCCTTTATCATCTTTCTGATTTCCAGTGGTTCCAATACACAAACTTCCTTCAATTCCTCTAACTGCTGTAAGAACTTATCCTCATCGAAATTAATCGGTTTTCCTATATGTATCATCTTATTCTCGGTGTCTTCCAGTCCCTCCTCATCCATCAGTAGCTCCTCGTAAAGCTTTTCACCCGGTCGGAGACCTGTGAATTCAATCATGATATCTTCGTTCGGCTTATAGCCGGATAGACGAATTAGATTTTCTGCCAGATCAAGTATCTTAACCGGCTCGCCCATGTCCAGTACGAATATCTCGCCACCTTCCGCATAAGCCCCTGCTTGAAGTACCAGTGATACTGCTTCAGGTATAGTCATAAAGTAGCGAATAATATCAGGATGAGTTACTGTAATAGGGCCACCTGCTGCAAGTTGCTTCTTGAATAATGGAATAACACTACCGTTGGAGCCGAGTACATTACCGAACCGAACCGCTACAAATTCTGTATTGGAACGATTGTTATAGGTCTGAATAATCATCTCACAGATTCGCTTCGAAGCTCCCATAATATTTGTCGGGTTAACCGCCTTATCCGTTGATATCATAACAAACTTCTCAGCACCATACAAATTTGCCGCCTGAACCGTCTTCCAGGTTCCCAGAACATTATTTTTGATTGCTTCATTAGGGCTATCTTCCATCAACGGTACATGCTTATGTGCCGCTGCATGGTATACAATTTGTGGGTGATAAGTCTTGAAGATGTTATTTAATCTTGTTGAATTTCTAACAGAAGCAATTAATACCACCAGATCTAATTCCGGATACTTTTTCTTTAATTCCTGTTGTATATCATAAGCATTATTTTCATAGATGTCAACGATTATCAGCTGTTTAATGTTCTTTGATGCTAACTGCCGGCACAACTCGCTGCCGATCGACCCTCCACCACCGGTAACCATGATTACTTTTCCTTCTACGTAATCCATGATTGAGTCAAGATCAACTTTAACAGAATCTCTTCCTAATAAATCCTCTACTTCTACATTACGAAGATTATTGATCGAAACCTCATTGTTCATAAACTGATACATTCCGGGTAGAATCTTCAGCTCACAGCTGGTCTGATTACAGATTTCCACGATTTCTTTGATAGTCTTCTTTGATACCGAGGGCATCGCTATGATAATTTCTTTTATGTTGTAGATATTCACACAATCAAGGATATTGTCTCTAGTTCCGGTAACCTTGATACCATGTATGTAACTCCCTTGTTTCTCCGGAGCGTCATCTATGATACATTTGACAACCGTATTATTAATATGTTCACTGGTATTAATTTCCTTAATGATGGCATTCGCTGCATTGCCACCACCGATAATCATCACATTTTTAGTGTCATTATTTTCTCGAAAGGGTCGGATTATAGAGCGTATAAATCGATAAGAGAAACGCACTCCCAATGTAAACATTAGCAATACACCAAAATAAAGGAAATAATAGCTTCTGGGAACCGGATAATCTAATATACGCAAACCAAAAAACTGGAGGATAGCGGATATTGTACAAGCTGAGAATACATTTTGCATCTCTATCACACCTGCATATCTCCACAGACTATGATACAACCTTAACAGATAAAAAATTATAAGAGTTATAACAACATTAATCGGTAAATACTTCCATACGCTCTCGATGAATCTAGTTTCAATCTTCCATGGATCTAGATCGTAACGTAATAACAATCCCATCCCATTCGATACCACAATTACTACAATATCACATAGCAGTAAAAACAATCTCCTGACAGCTAACTTTTTATCAATAATTTTCTGAAACATAATTCCTCCCATAGATACCTTAATTTATACGTACAAAAAGAACCAGAATCAATAGCTATTCGCTAATGAATGAGGCCCCTTTTCTTCTACAGCTGTTGATCCTGATAGCTCTTATTCATCTGATTATGATAAGCTGTCATTCTGGCTTTATAATTATTTTTCAAATCGCTTCGTTCCACTTCTGTCATATTCATATATGTCTCATAATTTACGTCGCAACGCTCTAGGACGGCTCCACAATGGAAGCAGATAGCATCCGGTCTTCTGGATACCATTCTTAAGTTATAACAGTTCGGACATATGTATATGCGTAGCATGTTATCACCCCTCCTTATAATCGCTAGTCATCATTATACTATGTTTGGGTCCGAATGTAAACCTTTTGAGAGGAATTTGTATTTTTTTGTATAATTATAAATTTCATAAATAATTTCACAATCAAAGGCTGTAGGTATCTTCAGATTAGATCTGAACATGATCTACAGCCTTTTGCTTTCAAATAATCAAAATACGAAATTCATGAAGAATGCCTTAATATGGTTTACATCTTTCATATTATTAAGAATGCTTTCCATAATATTTATGCTTCCTTCTTTATCATAATATCCATACTTCCGGAACGGAACCCCTCCAGATCCAAGGTGACATAAAGGAATCCCAGCTCCTTTATTTTCGATAGTATATCCTCCTGATGCTGAAGCATCTTTTCGAAATCCTTCTTATCAATCTCGATCCTCAGGATATCTTGATGCAGGCGAAGACGAACATTATAGAACCCAAAAGTTCTAATAAATTGTTCCCCCTGGTCAATCCGTTCAAGGATATCAAAATCCAATTTAGTACCATAAGGCAAACGGGTTGCAAGACAGGGGGCGGATGGTTTGTTTGAAGAGGGGATGCCAAGATCAGCAGCAAGAGAACGTATCTGTGTCTTAGTAATTTCCAACTCAAGCAGAGGGCTATGGATGTTAAGCTCCTTTAATGCTCGCATACCTGGACGATAAGCATTCCGGTCATCATAATTAGTGCCATCAATTAGAAATTGATAGCCAGCCTGATTCGCCTCACTGATCAATGTCCGGAATAAAAGATTCTTACATCGATAACATCGATCTTGCGGGTTATACATGATCTCAGGGTCAGAGAATTCATCTACTTCGATTGTCTTATGTACTGCTCCAAAGCCTAAAGCAATGGACCTAGCCTCCTCCAGATCTCCATGAGGATGGAGCTTCGTCTCGAAGGTAATAGCAAGCACCGGAAGGTTTTTTTTCTTTCCTATATCACAGGCAATCTTCAACAAAAGACTGCTGTCCACACCGCCGGAGAAGGCGATACCAATTCCATCCTGGATGTGTTGTTCCAGATAGGCTGATAGTTTGTTGAGGACCGGTTGGTTGCTTTCAGAA
>JAQZBA010000274.1 GCA_029239365.1 Herbinix sp.
TTAATTATGGAGGAATATATGAAGAGACAAAATGTTAGAAGACTCGTTATTATCAGTTCCATGCTGCTTTTTCCTATCACGATTTATTACCTTTCCCCGTATGTAATTATCCAGGGAGCTTTGGAAGGGATAATTAACGGAAGCTTTATTGTGTTTTGTGCCTTGTTGTTAAGCGGTATCTTCTTAGGAAGATTATTCTGTGCTTACCTCTGTCCGGCCGGTGGTATTCAAGAATGCGCGACATTGATCCAGGATAAGGGACCCAAGCAGGGATGGAAAAACAATATTAAATATGTAATCTGGGTATTCTGGATTGCCGGTGTCATTGTAAGCTTTCTATTTAGAAGCAAAGAGCTCACGGTTGATTTCTTCTATATGACCGAATACGGAATATCAATAGCAAATATTTATGGCTATATCATTTACTATGGAATCATATTGCTATTCTTTGTTCCGGCAGTGTTGGCAGGGAAGAGGACCATGTGCCACTATATCTGCTGGATGGCACCTTTCATGGTAATCGGCAGCAAGCTTGGAACGCTGTTACATATTAAGCAATTAAGACTCGAAGCAAAGAAAGAAAGTTGTGTGAAATGCCATGCTTGTGATAAGGCTTGTCCCATGAGTCTCAAGGTAACTGAGAAGGTACAGGCTGGTAATATGAGAGACAGCGAATGTATTCTGTGCGGAGCTTGTATCGATGGTTGTCCGAAGAAAGTGATTGCTTATAAAATGAAGTAGTGATGAACGGTGTCTGAAGGCATCATTTTTATATAACTTATGTTTAGATATACTGGAGGATTAGGTTGAAGAAGACAAGGTATGTGATACTGGGACTACTGCAGGAAGAAGAGCTAAGCGGGTATGAGATCAAGAAGATAATAAATATTCGTATGTCGTTCTTCTGGCAGGAGAGCTTCGGTCAGATTTATCCAGAGCTTAGTAAGATGAAGGAAGAAGGCTTGGTGGAGACCACGGATAGCGAGAGCTCCGGTAAATCTAAGCTGGAGAAGATCAAATATAGAATCACTTCACTTGGCAGAGACGAGATTAAGCAATGGATGGAATCCGAAAATGAAAAGGACCATATCCGTAGTGAATTCCTGCTTAAGATGTATTTTGCAACTGACGAGAATACAATTGAAATGAAGAAGCATCTGGAAGAATTTAAACAGGAGGCGGAGCAGAAGGTCTTTCTGTTTACTCTGTTTCAGCAGGAGCTGAAGAGGATTGCAGAACTGCATAGCAATCATAGCCAGATTCTGAAGGTTCTTGACCTGGGACTGAGACAGGCTCAATTGTATGTTGAGTGGAGTACCGAGGTGCTAGAAGATTACGAAATGTGAAAATAATCCTTGACATAAATCAAAACCTCGAATAGTATAGAACTAATATTTCATATCGAGAAATGTATTGATGGAGAGGATTAGATAAGAGAGGCTTATCAGAGAGGACCGCTCACCGGCTGAAAGGTGGTCTGAAGCAGGCTTATTGAAGGTAGCTCCGGAACAACAGCTCTGAAGCCGTAAGGTGTGTAAGAGATGTCGGGAAGTCCCGTTATAGACACAAGAGTTGATGATTAGATTCTTATATTAATTGTCATAAATAAAGGTGGTACCACGGTTCTTCGTCCTTTTCGGCGAAGGATCTTTTTTTATGCCATTAATCAAAAGCTCTCGTGTTAAAAAGCAATCGCTACATCTCTTTACAGCGTCCTGTTCTCTTTCATGTAATCGTATTAAGAATAAAAGCAGATAATAATTTAATACATGAAGGATTTGCTGAAGAGGAGAAAGCTAATCTTATTGCCAAATTGCTTTATTATTTATTTACCAGGTTTACAGTTGATTTATGCGATGAACAGGTACTTTAGTTACGAAGCTATATTTGTGAGACTTTATAAACTTCTTAGCAACACATGCTTCGATAAGAAGCAGTATAGTCTGGAAAATGTCCATGGAAGGACATTTTAGGTGCATGCGACATGGAAGTCGCTATGCACCGACAGACTGCATTCGGCTTCGAAATCGAAGTATAGTGTTACTTGAAGTTTATAATCGGAAGGAAAATATAGTTTCGTAATTAAAGTACCGTCCCTAGAACTAAAACTTATTTATATAACATTTCGAAAGGAAGATTACGATGGAAAGAGAACTGGCGAAAACCTATGATCCAAAAGACATTGAGGAAAGGCTTTATCACAAATGGGAGGAGAAGAAGTACTTCCACGCTGAAGTAGATCGCAGCAAGAAACCCTTCACAATAGTGATTCCACCGCCGAATATCACCGGCCAGCTTCATATGGGTCATGCTTTAGATAATGCGATGCAAGATATCCTGATTCGTTTTAAGAGAATGCAAGGTTATAATGCTCTCTGGCAGCCGGGAACCGATCATGCGAGCATCGCAACTGAGGTTAAGATTATCGAGCAGATGCGCAAAGAAGGTATAGCGAACAAAGAGGAGATCGGTAGAGAAGCTTTTCTTGAGAGAGCCTGGGAATGGAAGAAGGAATACGGCGGAAGAATCATCTCTCAGCTGAAGAAATTGGGATCCTCCTGTGATTGGGACAGAGAGCGCTTTACCATGGATGAGGGATGCTCTGATGCGGTAAATGAAGTATTTATCAAGCTTTATAATGAGGATAAGATTTATAAAGGCTCCCGAATTATCAACTGGTGTCCGGTATGTCAGACATCAATCTCCGATGCTGAGGTTGATCATGAGGAGCAGGCAGGACATTTCTGGCATATTAAGTATCCGATCGTTGGCGGGGAAGGCTTCGTAGAAGTAGCAACTACCAGACCGGAGACGATGCTCGGCGATACTGCGGTTGCAGTTCATCCGGAAGATGAGAGATATCAGCACTTAATCGGTAAGACCGTTATGCTTCCGCTGATGAATCGTGAGATTCCGGTTGTAGCGGATCATTATGTTGATAAGGAATTCGGTACCGGTGTAGTTAAGATTACACCTGCTCATGACCCCAACGACTTTGAAGTAGGTAAGAGACATAAGCTTCCTGAGATCAATGTGATGAACGATGATGCAACCATCAACTCGAGTGGTGGTAAATATGAAGGTATGGATCGTTACGAGGCTCGTAAAGTAATTGTAAATGAGTTGAAGGAAATGGGACTTCTTGTTAAGGTGGAGGACCATACTCATAATGTAGGTACTCATGACCGTTGCCGTACTACGGTAGAACCACTAATCAAGCAACAATGGTTCGTTAAGATGGATGAGATGATTAAACCGGCTATTCAGGCGGTAAAAACAGGCGAGATAAAGTTTGTACCGGAACGTTTTGATAAGGTATATTTTAATTGGGCTGATAACATCAGAGACTGGTGTATCTCCAGACAGCTCTGGTGGGGTCATCGAATTCCGGCTTACTACTGTGATGGTTGCGGAGAGATTATCGTATCCAGGGAAGAACCCTCCAGATGTCCGAAATGTGGTTCTACACACTTAAGACAGGATGAGGATACCTTAGATACCTGGTTCAGCTCTGCTTTATGGCCATTCTCCACCCTCGGCTGGCCGGAGAAGACGGAAGATCTAGATTATTTCTATCCGACTGATGTACTTGTAACCGGATATGATATTATCTTCTTCTGGGTACTCCGTATGGTATTTTCAGGCTATGCTCAGATGGGTAAGAAGCCATTCAGTAAGGTTTTAATGCATGGTCTGGTACGTGACTCCCAAGGACGTAAGATGAGTAAATCCCTTGGGAACGGTATTGATCCTCTTGAAGTAATTGACAAGTACGGCGCTGATGCACTTCGTTTCTCCTTAATTACCGGCAATGCACCCGGCAATGATATGCGTTTCTATTGGGAGAGAGTTGAAGCAAGCCGTAACTTTGCGAATAAAGTATGGAACGCTTCCCGTTTCATCATGATGAATCTGGAGAAGGCAAGTGCCTGCGAGACCATTGATGAGAGCCTCTTAACCTTTGCAGATAAATGGATTCTCTCTAAGGTAAATACTTTGGTGGCAGAAGCTACAGAGGGTCTGGAGAATTATGACCTTGGCATCTCCGCTCAGAAGATGAACGACTTTGTCTGGGAGGAATTCTGCGACTGGTATGTTGAGATGGTTAAGCCAAGATTGTATAGTGAGACCGACGAGACCAAGGCAGCAGCTCTTTGGACCTTAAAGCATGTACTCATTACCTCACTCAAATTATTACATCCTTATATGCCTTTTGTAACAGAAGAAATCTTCTGTACGCTTCAGGAGATGACAGGTCAAAAGGAAACCGACTCCATCATGATCTCCAAATGGCCGGTATACAACGAGAAGTATGAATATACCAAGGAAACAGAAGCAGTAGAACTCATGAAGGAAGCAGTAAAGGGAATTCGTAATGTTCGTACAGAGATGAATGTACCGCCGAGCAGAAAGGCTACCGTTATTGTAGTATCGGATAGCGATAAGATCCGTAACATTTTTACCGAGAGTAAGGTGTTCTTCGCAACACTTGGTTATGCCAATGAGATCCGTGTTCAGAGCGATAAGACCGATATCTCTGAAGACGCTGTATCAACGGTAGTTCCCGGTGCAGTAATCTACATCCCGTTTGCTGATTTGGTTGATATCGACAAGGAAATGGAACGTCTGACTAAGGAGAAGGAGCGTCTGGAAGGTGAGTTAAAGCGTGTTACCGGAATGTTAGCTAACCCGAACTTCGTGAATAAGGCTCCGGAAAGCAAACTCGTAGAGGAACGCGCGAAGCTTGACAAATATAACGATATGATGAAGCAGGTAGTGGAGCGTCTGGAATACCTGAGTAAATAGTCGCTTTCTTT
The DNA here is from genome assembly GCA_029239365.1 of Herbinix sp. GTDB lineage: Bacteria > Bacillota > Clostridia > Lachnospirales > Lachnospiraceae > Mobilitalea. The sequence continues at coordinate 4,818 of JAQZBA010000274.1, forward strand.
GTGGAAGTAAGAAATATTAAGAAAGAAATATTAATTTGATAAAGCAGTAGTTCCTTTCGTTAAGATGGATGGAACTACTGCTTTTTTATACTTGATCAAGAAAAGACTTAATACACATTTTACTAAAGTCTACGGACATTTTAATAAGTAAGTATTAATAAAACGCAAATATTATATTGATTTATTCTTATAAGAAATTTATAATTACCCTAACAATAAAATTCCAATATTAGGATTATGTTGAAATCTTTACCGGATTAAGGTAATCCGCGAATCCCAAGGAGAAAGAAGGCGTATTACAATGCAGCAAGCCATCGTACATATTGCATTAGTGGTGAAAGATTATGATGAAGCAATTGAATTCTATACGAAGAAGCTTCATTTTACATTGATTGAGGACACCTATCAACCGGAGCAGGATAAACGCTGGGTGGTGGTAGCACCTCCGGGCTCTACAGGAACTACAATTCTTCTTGCAAGGGCATCAAAGCCGGAGCAAATTCCTTATAT
>JAQZBA010000275.1 GCA_029239365.1 Herbinix sp.
TAGGGCCGGGGGAGGTTATCCTTATAATCAATGATACAATCAGCATTGGTATCGAAAATATTACAAGTGCAATTGCTGCTCCAACGATATCTACCAAGCGTTTTACAATACGGTTATAGGTATTACTGAGGGGAACGTTTCTTATATTAATCACAGGCAGTCCATATAAATCCTCGGTATACGGGGTGGTTGGGATAAAGCTGTAATAATCAGGGATGAATTTTGTATGGACACCGGATTTCTCACAAACCGCTACGATATTCTCCAGCTTCTCATATTCGTTAACACTTAAGGTGATCGCAATTTCATCCAAGGTCATCTTAGTAAGGAAGGATTCTAAATGGGTGATACTACCAATCACAGGAACCTTCTTGTACATTGTACCGACTTCCATATTATCATCAAGGATACCATGAATATAATAACCCCACTGAGGATTGGCGAATATTCTATCAATATAAGCTTCGGCAGCATGTCCATATCCTACAAGTATTACATGCTTTAAATTATAGCCCTTGCGTCGTGCTGCTCGTAATGCCTGAGTCAAAATCATTCTTGCCGCTACACTTAGTAGAATATTTAAAGTATAGAAGAGACCCAGAAAGTAACGGGAAATATCAAATTCCTTCGTAATATACAGGAATGAGAAGAAGAATGCAATGCCGAAGGTATTAGCCAGAATGATATTAAAAAGCTCGATCCATCTGCGCTTGCCTCTCTTTGGTGTATATAAGTGTGTAAAATAATATATAAATAAGTACAACGGAACCACAAAGATTAACCGCTGAGCATATATATCAATGGTATAGAAATAAGTATTTTTCTCAACACGAAGGAAAGCAAATAATTTAGTTAAGGGGCTATAAAAACGAAGATAATATGTGAGCAGGTAAGCAATAACTATAACACAGGCGTCCATAAGGACATGAACTCTGTTAAACATCTTCTGATTATCTTTAATCATATCGACACCTACTTTATATAATTTGATTTTTGATTAACTTCTCTAATATAATACATGATTGTATCGGTTTCAACAACTAATTTTTTCTTAAGATTGTTTTAAGTCGTGGTACCTGGTTCGACTTTAGCTCCCGTACCATCCTCATTGGTGCATCACTTCTTAATAAAGAAGGCTTTCCTCGCATATCCATTACTTTATAGTATCAAAGCCTATACTACCTGAAACATGTATATTATTTTTCGATATTTTCACAAACTATACACAATCTAATGTTATACTATAGAATAAAGGCAGAATTTGAACTCGGGATTGCTAAATAACAGTGATGCTGGCATTTTGATTACGAAACATTGAAATATCTGCGGTTCTGATATTTTTCTCAAGTACTTAAAAGATGGAAAGGAGAATTCTTATGACAGAATTTGATAATAACAATCCAAATATGGATGGAGATAACAACAAAATAGATAACAACAAAATAGATAACAATAATATAAGTAACAACAATTCAAATAGCAATAATGTAAATAGCAATAATTTAAATAACAACCAGATTCCGATTAATAAGATACCGGAATATAGTTTCTGGGCTGAGAATGTTCAAGGTAATTCGCAGACAAATGCTTTGCATCAAACCTCGGTGCCTCAAGGCCAGGCTAATAATTACGATGGACCGAATACTAGTCCGAATTACTCGTATTCCAATCAACCATATTCTAACAATCCAAATCCGAATAATTCAAATCCGAATAGTGATTATCAGAACTATTCCTACAATAACTACAATCCTAATACAAACTCCTGGAGTTATGGTAATGTTCAAGGAGGTATGACATATAGTAAGCCGACGAAGGAACACAGACCAATGAATAAAACAGTGAAGTTCCTTATCAAATCGGTATGCTTTGGAATCATCGCAGGAGTCACCTTCGTCGGCTTTCAACAGCTTTTTTATGTGATTAATCCTGACGCAGCATCCAGCAAGCTAATCGGTAATCTCTCTAAGGAAGAAGCTGAGGAAGCAAATTATGAGATAGGTTATACCTCCGGAGGTAGCATTCAATTGGAGGATAAATCATCAATCAGTAAGATTGTAGATTTGACGATGCCATCCATTGTATCCATCAATAGTACAGCAACCCAGACATCAGATTGGTTTGGTCAGCCTTACAGCCAAGAGGTTGAGGGTAGTGGCTCCGGTTTTATCGTAGGTAAGAATGAGAAAGAGTTACTTATTGCAACCAATAATCACGTAGTTGAAGGAACAAGTGCGATAAAGGTTACCTTTATTGATGGAACACAGGCGGATGCTGTCATCAAAGGGACTGACGTAACAGCAGATCTTGCCGTTGTTAGTGTTGATATTACTACGATGGATAATACCACACTGGAGGCAATCGAAGTTTCCAAACTTGGTAACTCCGATGGCATTAAAGTAGGCCAGATGTCAATTGCGATAGGTAATGCCCTAGGTTATGGACAGTCTGTTACCGTTGGATATATCAGTGCCAAGGACCGAGAGGTTGAGGTATCGGATGGCTATAGTTCAAATGCAATGATATTATTACAGACAGATGCAGCTATCAATCCGGGCAACAGCGGTGGTGCATTGTTGAATGTAGACGGTGAAGTAATTGGTATCAATACGGTAAAGTATGCCTCGAACGAAGTAGAGGGTATGGGCTATGCAATTCCAATCTCCAGAGCTATTCCAATTATTAACGAGCTTATGAGCCGTGAAATACTTGCTGAGGAGGATCAAGGATATCTTGGAATTATAGGAAACGATGTTACTGAGGATGTTGCTTCTTATTATAATATGCCAATTGGTGTATTCATAAATGAGCTGGCCGAAGGTGGAGCAGGCGAAAAGGCAGGCTTACTATCTGGCGATATTATCATCAAGGCAGATGAGATTGATATTACTTCAATAACACAGCTTCGTGATTATGTAACCAGCAAACGAGTTGGCACAGAAGTTACGATAACTTATATGCGTAAATCCTCCAGCGAATATCAGGAGGGTACCTTAACGGTTACCTTAGGTAAGAATCCGAATCAGAGCAGCTCCGAGGAGTAATCAAATCAGAAATTAGGATATAAATAACAATATAATTCAGGGGATGCAATATACTTGTGCATTCCCTGATTCTATTTATCTTATAGTTTTCCCTAATTTTAACGAAATATTAATGAAAGCTTTAAGAATACTCTATTGTGTGATAATGGCTTATAAGCTATAATAGTGTGAAGAAAAGAAACTTCACACGGGAAGAACTGCGAAGTCCGCCCATTGGAGCGAACTCCTTGTTATTCCGGGTTTTTGAGCTACAACAAAGATGCAGCGTGTCATGTTAGTGTGAAGAATTACGAATATCTGCAAGGTGATTTCTATCAGGCACAATAGTGTGCTAACCGCAGGAATGTTAACTGCCGAAAGGCAGAATGGAGGATATTATGAACAATAATTTTGATGATATTATAGATGGTAAGAAGGATTCTCTTGATAAGGAGAATATGGAGCATTCTTCGGATTACAAGGACCATAATGATTACGAAGAGATCTGTTATCTATGCAGAAGACCGGAAAGTAAAGTCGGGAAGATGATACATATTCCGAACCAGATCAGTATTTGCTCTGATTGTATGCAAAAGACCTTTGATACGATTAACAAGACGGATAATCCATACATGCAGATGATGGGATTTAACCCAAGTATGCTTAACCTCTCCGGACTTCAAAATGATATTCCGAATGCGCAGAAGCTGAAGAAGAAAAAGCCCGAGGAGGAGAAAACACCTGAGACCTTTGACCGGAGAAATATCCCTTCTCCTCATGTGATAAAGGCAAGTCTGGATGATTTTATCATCGGGCAGGAGCATGCTAAGAAAGTAATCTCGGTGGCGGTGTATAACCATTATAAGAGAATAGGTCATCAAGTGGATTCCGAAGTTGAAATCGAGAAGTCTAATATGCTCATGATCGGACCGACCGGAAGTGGTAAGACTTTTCTGGTGAAAACGTTAGCTAAGCTTTTGAATGTTCCATTGGCGATCACGGATGCTACCTCTCTGACAGAGGCAGGCTATATCGGTGATGATGTGGAGAGTGTTATATCTAAGCTTTTACAAGCAGCAGGGAATGATGTAGAGAAGGCAGAGCGTGGAATTGTATTTATCGATGAGATTGATAAGATTGCCAAGAAGCGTAATACAAATAGTCGTGATGTCAGTGGAGAGTCCGTTCAGCAGGGATTGTTAAAGCTATTGGAGGGAAGTAATGTTGAAGTACCAGTAGGAGCATCCTCCAAGAATGCAATGGTACCGCTGACTACAGTGAATACACAGAATATCTTATTTATCTGTGGAGGCGCTTTCCCGGATTTGGATAAGATCATAAAAACCAGATTGAATAAGCAATCCTCCATCGGCTTCCATGCGGATCTTAAGGATAAATATGATGAGGAACCGAATATTTTACAGAAGGTTAATTTGGATGATCTCAGAGAGTATGGTATGATACCGGAATTCCTTGGCAGACTTCCGATTATGTTCTCGCTGGAAGGCTTGACTAAGGAGATGTTGGTTCAAGTACTCAAGGAGCCCAGGAATGCCATCCTCAAACAATACCAGAAACTTCTCGCGATGGATGAGGTGGATCTACAGTTTGCTCCTGATGCCTTAGAGGCTATTGCGGAGAAAGCGTTAGAGAAGAAGACTGGTGCGAGAGCACTACGTGCAATATTAGAAGACCTTATGCTTGATATTATGTATGAGATACCAAAGGATGATAATATCGGAAGAGTTGTGATTACAAGGGAGTATATCGAAGGGAAAGGCGTTCCTACGATAGAGATGCGGGGTGTCAGCAAGCAGAAAATGATTGCCTCTGGTAATTAATTCCACTATATCCTATGAATTAATAAGCGTAGTGAACATGCTACAAGCTTACTTGATAGCATGTGATCGGAGCTGAAGATCATGAACATGATTTTTGTTCATGATATAGTAAAGTATTAGATCATATTCAAGGGGGTCGATCATGTCATTATTTGGTAGCTTATTAAATAGGAAGAAACAGGTTAAGGAACAAGAGAAAGAAAAATCGATAAAAGAAGCTTTCGAAGAAGAGGAAGAAGAACTTCTCGAAGATCCAGCCTTCTTTGAGGAGGCAGGAATGGAAGAAGTTGAGCCTTCCGATGAGGAAGAGGATCCTAATATCGAATATGAGATTGTGGAAAGAGAGATTCTTCCAGCCAAAATAATCTGCCCGGACTGTGGTGGTATCACCTTGGAAGGTTTGGACTTCTGCGATAAATGTGGTGGAGAATTGCACTAAAATAGAAAGATATCTAAGT